>NZ_CAWQOK010000149.1:0-47760 GCF_963896075.1 Proteus sp. G4415 | reverse complement strand
GTCTCATTTTAATAATTTGTTATGCTCTGCGCCGGGTGCTTGGATCAATCTGGTTCAAGCATTGTGCCAATACCAGAAAGAGAAAAGCCCCGGAAAATATACTGTATATTAACCGAGGCGGACTCAAAAACACACAGTTTGATTCTGCCTCCATTTTTATCGGAACGCAAGAGGAAATGAAAAAGTCGACTTTTATTTTAGCCAATATATTAGTTAGAAACAAATTAAAAGGAATAGGTATTAAATTACCAATTATTAATATAAAGAGCTAATTATTTAACGTCATTTTTAATACTTCACTACCCGCTAATAAGTATGCTCCAGCGCCATAATCCATATTATGCTCAAACTTTACCTCTCGCGGATTAAATGCCGGAAGTTGTACCCAACCAATCATGCCATTATCATGAATACAGGATTGTAATGCTGACCACGCTCTATGTAATGCGGGAAAATATTCTTCTTTATTTAATTCACCCTGATTTATTCCCCATGCAAGTCCATAACAAAAAAGCGCGGTAGCTGAACTTTCAGGTGCAGGGAAATTATCAGGATCTAATAAACTGGTGCGCCAAAAACCATCTTCATGTTGGTAATCTAGGATAGAACGCGCTAATTGTTTAAACAGTGTTATATAACGATCGCGCTCATGATAATCATCAGGCATATATTGAAGAATGCGAGGAATAGAAGCTAAAACCCAACCAATACCGCGACTCCAAAATACTTTTTCACCATTAGCTTCACGCATTTCATTTCCCTGACCATCAGGAATATAGCGGTGATCGCGGAAAATAAGTCCAGTTTCAGCATCACGTAAATGTTCAATAGCATCCCAATAAGCGGTATGCATATAATCCAAATAACGTCGTTCGCTAATAATTTCAGCCAAAGCAGCAAAACCAGGAGGTGCCATAAAAAGTGCATCGCACCACCACCAGTCTTCACGCCCTGGTTTTGGATCATTTAGCATGATATCAAACGCTTTAATCGTCGGTTCAAGAATTTCAGATTGTTCAAACAAAGGACTTATCGCCAAATAAGCTTGAGCGCAAACATGATCATCCGCAAAACGTGCATTAGGACCTGTTCTAAATCCAGTATGTAAGGTGTAATTTAACACACCATTAAGGTACTCTTTATCTTGTGTCGCTTGCCATGCCGCACTTACACAGGTCCATAAAACACCGCGTTCCCAATCTGTATCTTTAATAAAACGAGTTTTACCACTACGGCGACGAACACTACGAACTTGATGAGCCGATTGATAACGATAAACCCGTTTCATATTTTGTAACACGAGATCTCTTTGTAAAGCCTCTGTATTAGCGTGTTCCATCCTAGTTCTCCATAAGATTATCGAGCTAACCAACCACCATCAACCGCAATGGTATATCCATTGATATAATCACTAGCTTTAGAGGCTAAAAATATGGCAGGACCTGCGACATCTTCAGGTGTTCCCCAACGCCCCGCAGGAATACGCTCTAAAATAGCAGCATTACGCGCTTCATCAGCACGAAGTGCAGCGGTGTTATCGGTTGCCATATAGCCAGGAGCAATTGCATTTACATTAATATTATATTGTGATAATTCCGTCGCTAATGCTCGTGTTAATCCCATTACCGCGGATTTACTTGCCGTATAAGAAGGAACTCGGATACCGCCTTGATAAGAAAGCATTGACGCGATGTTGATTATCTTGCCACCTTCGCCTTGTTTGACAAACTGGCGAGCCACTTTTTGCGATAAGAAAAACAGTGTCTTTTGGTTAATATTAATCACATCATCCCAATCTTTTTCACTAAATTGCAAAAGATCTTCACGGCGAATAATACCGGCATTATTCACTAAAATATCAATACGTCCCATCACCTTAACAGCCTCATCCACTAAAGCATCTAATCCATCTTGTTGGATTAAATTTTGCGTGATGTAATGAAAACGACGGCCTAACGCTTCGACTTTTTGACGCGTTTCAGGAGCATCTTGAATACCCACACCAACAATATCCGCACCGGCTTGTGCTAAACCTATTGCCATTCCTTGCCCTAAGCCTGTATTACACCCAGTAACAATGGCAACTTTGCCTGTTAAATCAAATAAATTCATGATTAAAACCTCTAGAAGTGTGGCAATAATTGCCACACTTTTTTTGTAGGAATAAAGAATAAAATGTAATTAATTATCTGTTATTTCAGATCTTTCATAGCAACATGATCCATATCGTGGAACACCTGGTTTTCACCCACCATTCCCCAAATAAAGGTATAAGATGCGCTTCCTACGCCAGAATGAATTGACCAACTAGGACTAATGACAGCTTGTTCGTTGCGTACCACTAAATGACGAGTTTCAGTTGGCTCTCCCATATAATGGAAAACCACATTGTCATCTTTCATATCGAAATAAAGATATACTTCCATACGACGTTCATGAGTATGACATGGCATTGTGTTCCACAAGCTACCCGGCTCAAGCACTGTCATCCCCATGGATAATTGACATGTTGGTAACACTGAAGGATGTAAAAACTTATAAATCGTACGAACGTTACAATTTTCTGCATTACCTAACTTTTCAGGTGAGGCCTGCTGTTGAGTAATTTTGCGAGTAGGATAGGTGTGATGTGCTGGTGCACAGTTAATATAAAAACGCGCCGGTGTCTCTACAGAATCACTGGTGAATTCAACAGATTTGGCTCCCATACCAATATAAATGGCTTCACGAGGGCCAATTTCAAATACCTCACCGTCTATAATAACTTTACCCGCACCACCAATATTAATAGCACCTAATTCACGTCTTTCTAAGAAGAAATCAACACCAAGTGCTTTACCCGCCATTAATGCTAAAGGTTGAGTTGTTGGGACAACTCCCCCAACAATAATCCGATCTATATGGCTATAAGTGAGATTCATTTCCCCTTCACAGAATAGGTTCTCAATCAGGAACTCTTTACGAAGTCCTTCTGTATCAAGCCTTTTAGCATGTTCACTATGAATTGGCTGACGAATTTCCATTATAAATACCTCATTTTTACTGATGGGAGCATAACGAAAAGGTTATGCATTATCCCCGGATACAGAGTAAATATGATTTCCTCTGATGAATGTATCGGTAAGATGAAAACACTCATCCACCACGGCAAAGCTGGCTTGTTGACCTGCTTTGATATAACCCAATTTATCCCCTATGCCGAGATACTCAGCGGGGATCGCCGATGCCATTTGAACCGCTTCCCACTCAGGAATATGTGCAAGTTGCACCATGTTTCTTAATGCACTATCAAGACTGCAAGTGCTGCCAGCTAGCGACCCATCGGCAGTTTTTGCCTGTCCATTGGTGACGGTGACCGTTTGAGCACCTAATGTGTAATCACCATCAGCTAAACCTCCCGCCCGCATACAATCTGTAATTAGGGCAATCTGTTGATACCCTTTCATGCGATATGCCAGTTGCATCATTACAGGGTGAACATGGATACCATCAGCAATAAGTTCAGCTAATACGCTGTGATATAACACTGCACCACAACATCCCGGCTCACGGTGATGAAGCCCGGTCATGCCGTTATACAGATGCACACCACAATCAGCACCGTGTGAAAAAGCTCGTGAAGCTTGTTCATAAGTTGCTGCTGTATGTGCCACACTTGGTTTAATTCCTCGGCTGACCAACCAATCAATCGCATTCATCGCACCTTCAGCTTCAGGTGCAACAGCAACACGCAATAGCGATCCCCCAGCACTGTCGAGTAATGTTTCTAATTCACAGATGGTCGGCGCTTTGAGATATTTCACAGGATGTGAACCACGATGGCGTTCTGTAAAATAAGGGCCTTCTAAAAAGCTACCGAGTAACAACGCACCTGTTGCTTGAGGTTTTGATACAAACTCACGGACTTGTAATAGCGCATGACGGATATCCTCCATCGGTGCTGTGACAGTCGTTGCAACCCAAGCCACAACCCCTGTTTTAACCAGCGCATCGGCTATAGTTTGTAGTCCTTGTTGCGTTGCATCCATCACATCAGCCCCTTCACGACCATGAATATGGATATCCACAAAACCGGGTAATAATGATTTTCCTTTTAAGCGAATAACTGGGCAATCTGTTGGTGCTTGTGTGGTGATTGATTCAATATTTTCACCATTAACATGGACATAGCAGAGATAACGGATACCTTCAGGTGTAAAGGTTCTATCTGCTAAAATGGCATATCGCTGATTCATAAGCCGTCTTCTTCTTCAACATCATGACTATCTATTTGTGCCAATTGCTCTCGAATATCTTGAATGCTGTCTTGACCAATTTCGCGTAGCGTTTGCACCAATTCCGTCGTTGAACACCCTTCCCGTTCAAATGCCGCATTAACAATCATGGGTAAATTAACCCCAGCTAACACCTCAACAGAGGGATTTTGCATCATGATTGCCATTGCGCGATTACAGGGGGTACCACCAGGTAAATCTGTTAAGAAGAGATATTGCTGGCATGACATAGCGTTAATCGCTTCACGCATTTTTTGTTCAAGCTCATCCGGAGAAATTGACTCAATAAAATCAATAAACGCGATATTTTCTTGCTCACCAGCAATCGCCTTTACAGCGGATGCCATACCTGTAGCAAAATTAAGATGTCCTGAGACAATAAGACCTATCATGAGTAACTCCTTGCGAGTAGCAGATAGTTCTACTACCCGTTTGTAGCAAGTTAATAATGTATTTCGATTAACAGTGTCGACAATTAGGGCATCTCTTTTTTATAAGAATCCTAATACATGCCCAATAACGCCAAATGCTAGGGTTGAAAAAATCAATACCGGGGGCTTACCCCAAAAACCGGTACTTTTCACCATTTTGTACATTAAGAAAACTAAGCACAGTGGCAGTAAATTCGGCATAATTTTGTCGAAGAGGGCTGTTTGTAATTCAACGACTTTTCCGCCAAGTTCCAGCGAGGCGGTGGTTTGCACTTTGATAAAGGTCGCCGAGAGCGCACCAATAACAAAGATCCCCATAATATTTGCCGCTTTCGCTAATTTTTCAGTGGCATCGCTCATATTGACCATTGCCGCAGTACCTGCGCGATAGCCCATAAACATCAGTCCGAAATACACTAAAAAATGCACAATTTGATACAAGAAGAAGAAAACGAAAGGTCCTGCAATCGAGCCTTCCATTGCAATAGAAGCACCTAATGCTAAGGTCAAAGGCATTAAGGTCATATGGTCGATAGCATCGCCAATACCCCCAGTCGGCCCCATTCCTGCCACTTTCATCACATTAACAGTCGATGGCTTTTCTTTGTTCTCTTCCATTGCCACCGCCGTTCCTAATAAAAAGGTAAACAGCTTTGGACTGGCATTAAAAAATTGCAGATGGTTTTTCAACGATGTTGCATAATCGCGTTTATTATTGCCGTGAATTTTCTTCAATGCTGGAATAATTGAGAAAGCAAATCCACCACCTTGCATACGTTCAAAGTTGAAGTTACCTTCCATAAATAAGCCACGGAATGCACACTTCCAAAGTATGCCTTTAGTAATAACTTTTCTGACAGCAGTATCTTGATACTCATCAATGCCATCAATCAAAGAACCTGTTTCTGGTTTATCCTGCGTTTTCAATGCGGTGCTGTTATCAGATACCATCTTCGAAATCCTCATTCTGCTGACTTGAATTTTTATTGTTACCACTAAAGAAGAAGTAGAGTGCGGCGGCTGATGCGCCTAAAATAGCGACGGCCATAATTGGGAGTTTGAGATAGGTTGTCATCACGAAACCAATAAAGAACACACCGGCCACTTCTTTTGACCACATAATTTTTAGAAGCATTGCAAAACCAATTGCGGGTACCATTTTCGCCCCAATACCTAATCCTTCTAATAAGACTTTTGGCGTGTTCTCATCAATCCATTGAGCAGCATGTTCACCAAAATAAACAGTAACAAAAGCGACTAAAGCATAAAGGAGTGAACGGACAATAAGTGTAATAATCAGCAAGCGAGAGATCCCCGCACCGTCAGCCTTTTCTGCATATCGATCCGCTTTACCCATGGTAAATGCAGTCATAGCAAAGAAACCAATCACCAACATCTGCATTAAAACAGCAATAGGCATACCTATTCCCATTGCAACTTCCGGTGATTGTTTTGTCATTACCGCAAAAGCAACTGCTGCAATGGTGCCTAATGTCACATCTGGTGGCTGAGCTCCGGCATTAGGTACAAGCCCTAACCATGCAAGTTCTAAGGTAGCACCTGCAATTAATCCTACTTGCATATCTCCCATAATCAGACCGACAACGGGCCCTGTAATTAATGGTCGATGGATATTTAATGCCACGTCGTACTTATCGATACCGCAAAAGAAGGCCCATAAAGCCACTAAAGAAGCTTCAAAAATCATAAATTATCCTCAAACCTGCCTATAGCAGGTTTTCTTGATCAGGAAATAATCAGGCTGATGCGAGTGTTAGTACATCAACAGGAGTTTGATCTGGTGTGTTTTGGACTGTGCAAGTAACCCCTTTTTCGATAAGACGCTTAAAAGCACTAAGATCTTTTTCATCGATAGAGACTGTTTTCGCAATTTGACGTTTACCTTCATGAAAATGCATATTGCCAACATTACAATGAGTAATAGGCACGCCACCTTCAACTAAACGGGCTACATCAGTTGGGTTATTACACAGAACAAAAATTTTCTGACGAGGAGATGCTTTGCTAATAACATCAATAGTTTTTTGAATAGAGAAAAAGCGAACCGCATATTCGCCGCCAGCAGATGCTTTCATTCCCGCCTGCATAAATGCAGCATTGGGACCTTCAGCAGCATCATCATTAGCGACTAAAATTAGGTTTGCTTCCGTATGTTTACCCCATGTAATGCGGATTTGTCCATGAAGTAAACGTTCATCAATGCGGGTCCAGACAATATTAGGTGTGTTCATAACTAGCTCTCTTATTATATTTTATTAATTTAAAGCAGACTGTGTGTCTTCTGTTTTAAGTGAGAACGGATAAATTGTGACGCCTTGTACAACTCGATTGATTTCTCCGGTTGGAGATGGATTATCAGGCGTATTCCCTAGTGCAATAGAACTGTGAAATGCAAATGATTGCGCCAACATCAAATAAGGGAACAATAGCGCCACATCTGAACAGTTCTCTAACGCTGGAATATAAACAAAACTCTCTGGTGAAAAAGTTTTATCATTTCGTGCGGTGATCGCGATCACCTTGCCTGATGCATTATCGTGAATAACCTCTCGTAATAAATCTGTCTCGTATTGACGTGTATAAGGATCATTAGAGAAGAACATCACCACAAGGGTTTCTTTATTTACGATGGATTTAGGCCCGTGTCGAAAGCCTAATGGGGTATCAAAATTGGCTACGACTTTACCCGCCGTCAGCTCTAACATTTTTAATGCGGCTTCTTGTGCTAGCCCTTGTAATCCTCCGCTACCAAGATAAATAACGCGTTTGAATTTTCCTGCGTATTGATGGCGGATAATTTTATTTGCTTTGTCAAATTGCGCTTTGTAATCACTAAAAAACGGCGCAATAGCATCAGTAAATACACTATCGCCTAAAAAGATAGTGACCGCCGCCATCATCATTGAAGAAAAACTTGATGTCATTGCTAATGAGCGATCGTTTGACTCTTCCGGCATTAATAACGCCAATGCCTTATGACTATTTTGGCAATATTGATAAAGCTGGCCCTGAGGGTTACAGGTTAAAACTAAGTGGTAACATTGCGATAAGCACTTCTTTGCAATATCTAACGCAGCCACACTTTCGGGGCTATTCCCTGAACGAGCAAAAGAAATCAGTAATGTAGGGATATCTTCGGCTAAATATTCTTGAGGATCAGCGACTAAATCCGTTGTGGCAATAGCATCAACACGACGTTTTATAGCTCCCGTCAAAATAGGTGCTAACGCTCTACCGGCAAACGCGGATGTTCCAGCTCCCGTAAGAATTATTCTGCTATTTGATGCCTCCAATGCTTTTTCTAAAAAAGACTCAATATCAGCACGTTTTTCTCGAATTGATAGCCATGTTTTTTTCCAGCACTCTGGTTGCTGGTCAATTTCTTTCGCTGTCCAAAATGCGTTTAACTGCTCAAGTTCAGCGGTTTGATAGCTTAAATATTCCATGGTTTCCCTCAATTAATGGACATTGCACGCATCGGCATAAACCGACAACACATCACGAATTTTCGCAATAACAAATGACTCAGGCGTACCCGCAATTTTCCCCTCTCTAAACTGGGTAAATTGATAAGGCAAATATTGGCTAAGTAAGGGAAGTGGAATAGGCTTAACAGATAAATTATCCATTAATGTGTCAATAGCAGTATTAATCTCGGCATCAGGCCAATAATAACGAATACGATCACTAAAACTATAAACACGAGCAAAGGCGAGTTGACGTTCATCACCGTGATAATATTTTTGCCAAAAATTAGGCTCACGGCACATCAATTGTTCCATTTTTTCACGTAATCGAGAGCACTTTTCAAGAGGAAATAATGTTTCTTCAATGGCGCAAAGAGCATATAAACCTTCACGCATAGCAAATGTTAGCGCCGGCCCAACTTTTAAAATAGCAAAGTGATCATGGACGAGTTGCTGATAAGCTTGATTGGTTTGATAATCTGTAGAGTGAGCTTCAAAAACCAGATGAGAATAGTCATTTACTACTTGGCTTAACGCTTGTGCTTTTTCAGATTGATAATCAATAATACCGGTATGATCAAATTCAACCCCAGGCTGTACAACTAAACCTATAACACGAGTCCAACACTCTCCCACACCAGCGTCATAAAATGCTTGGCGATGGCACGCTAATGTTTTACGGGCAGCATCAGGTGAAGTCACCTCAACGGTATCAAGCTCTTCAGCAGCACCACCAGGAACGGGGACTTCTGTGCCAACAACATAAACAATATCACTAAAACCAAATGTCTTTTTGGCGGTATTTTCTGCAATAACAGCAAGACGAGCTGCACGCGATGCCACGATTTCATCTGTTAAAGGAATAGGATCATCTGCACAAGACATACTGCAATCAAGATGGATTTTTTTAAATCCCGCGGCAACATAATGTGCAATAAGTACATCCGCATTTGCCATCGCTTCTTCAGCATTAAGATGCTGCCAGCGATTAGGCCCTAAATGGTCACCACCAAGGATAAGCTTTTCGACAGGAAAACCGACATTTTCCGCTTTCTCAATAACATATTGGTAGAAATCAGCGGGAGTCATACCTGTATAACCACCAAACTGATCAACCTGATTAGAGGTGGCTTCAATCAGCAGAAAGGAATCATCGTCCAGCGCTTGTAATAAAGCAGCTTCTATTACTAAAGGGTGGGCAGAACAAACAGAATAAATACCATTCTGTTTGCCTGATTTATGTTGCTGAACAATCTTTTCTAAAGGATGCATGTAAATACTAACTCCATAATCAACACCGGCGGTGTTGCTAATGGAGTTAGCAAATTACGCTGTCTTATCGTCCACGATGATAACGTCGATTTTATGATCTTTCAGTTCCTGAACATACTCATCAGGAATACCTGAATCCGTCACTAACACATCAATATCACCAAACTCTCTGATCATATGACAGCTGCGTTTACCGAATTTCGTAGAATCTGCAACCGCAATAATCGTTTCTGAGATATCACACATTAAACGGTTAAGACTGGCTTCCTGTTCATTGTGAGTAGTGATACCAACACGTAAATCAAATCCGTCAACACCAAGAAAAACCTTATCGAAACGGTAATTTCTTAGACTATTTTCAGCTTGTGAGCCAGAAAAAGACAATGCACTTTTTCGCAATACACCACCTGTCATTAAAACCTCAACACCTGTGGTATTTGCTAACTCCATTGCGACATCCAGACCGTTAGTCATGACGACTACATTTTCGCGCGACTTTAAATGTGTCGCGATTTCGCGTGTAGTTGTCCCCGAGTCAAGAATGACGGTGTCTCCATCCTTTATCAGCGTTGCGGCAGCTTTCCCGATTAATGTTTTAATGCCCGCATTTTGTCCACGTTTTTCATGGATACTCAGTTCAGCAATAAAGCCTGTATTAGGAATTGCTGCGCCATGAGAGCGAACGATATAGCCATTTTTCTCAAGAAAACTTAGATCGCTGCGGATAGTGACACTTGAGACTTTAAATAATTCAGCGAGATCTTCGACTCTGGTTTTGCCCTGTTGGTTAACCATATCGAGGATTTCCATACGCCTCTCAACTGCCGCTTTCACTTTCGTATCCTTACGAAATCAAAAGATTTACTTTCGATTGATTTCGAATGTAGTTTACTACGCCAAATTTAACCGACAACGCAAAAAAACAAAACTTTTGATCTCTTTCACAAAGTTTCGATTTCACTGTCGATTGCTTACGATTATTTTCGTGTCATGTCAATGATAGCCTTGAGGGCATCAGTTTCCAATAAATAAAATGATATAAGGTAATGTCACTCTTATGATTACACCATATATAGCTATATAAAATGCCATGAAATAGAGTTAATAGCGAAATATTTCACAAAAATCAGATTAAAAATTCAAAATGATTATTTATTTTCGAAAAATAAAAGAGTCATATCGCTCAAATAATCAAAAGAACACGAAATTATCGCCATGAGAACATCGTTAAATTGAAAATTATTGTGTTATATACTTATTAATAAACTTTCATTTACTTTCGATATTCTATATTTGTGATTTTAATCTCTTTTGTTTTGTAAAAATTTACGTAATGTAACAGGATAAAAAATAAACTCAGGAAATAAATAATGGCATTAAATCAACCTGCTTTATTTCATATGATGGCAAAGCCGACAAGCTACCACTGTAATATTAAATGTGAATATTGCTTTTATCTGGAAAAAGAAAATATTTTTCAAGATGAGACAAAAGAAACAGGCCATACAGTGATGCCTGATGGTGTACTTCGTCGTTACATTAAAGACTATATTCAGTCACACAGTGGCGATCAGGTTGATTTTGCTTGGCAAGGTGGTGAACCAACGCTTGCAGGATTAGCTTTCTTTGAGAAAGTGGTCAAATACCAAAAGCAATTTGCTAACGGCAAGACAATTACCAATAGTGTACAAACCAATGCGATTGCCATTAATCGCCAATGGGCACAATTCTTTGCTGATAACCACTTTCTATTAGGCGTTTCAATTGATGGCATTGAAGCCGTTCACGATAAATATCGTATTTCAGTCAATGGTAGCCCAACATTTGAACGCGTAAAACGCGCCATCAATTTACTAAATGAGTATGGTGTTGAATTTAATACATTAACCGTTGTAAATGATCAAAACTGGAATAAAGGAAAAGAGACTTATCAAGCTTTAAAAAATTTAGGTTCAACTTTTTTTCAATTTATTCCCATAGTCGAAGTGGATAGACGTTTCCCACACACTCATGGCGGACATTATGCTCCCGGTCCTAACGCACAATTAGCGGCTTTCTCTGTTCCCGCTGAAGGTTACGGAAAATTTATGACCGATATATTCAATGAATGGATACGCCAAGGTGATGTAGGAAAAATATACATTCGCTTATTTGATAGCTTATTAGGGACATGGATGGGATATCCTGCATCAACATGTATTCAATCTAAAACTTGTGGTCAAGCATTAATTATTGAAGCCAATGGTGATGTTTACTCTTGTGATCACTATGTTTATCCCGCTAATAATTTAGGCAACATACAACTAACAAGTCTTGCACAGCTCGCAACATCAAAAACACAGCAACGCTTTGGCCAAAATAAATACGATAAACAAACCAACCTTTGCAAACAGTGTGAAGTGCAAAGCTTATGTTATGGCGGTTGTCCTAAACATCGCATTATTGCGATAGAAGGCGAAAAATATCGCCACAATTATCTATGTCACTCTTATAAAAAAATATTTCATCACACGGCAATCGGCATGCAATTAATGCGTCAAGCGATAGCTCGTGGAGGCCTTGCCAGTGATGCACTTGGGGCGATGCAAAAAAACTATCTCAAGTGACTCTTATTTTATTTCATTTTATTTATTTTGGAGACAATCTGTGACCTTACCTTTTGTTAAAAAAAGCATACTCGCGGGGATCATTGCCACGTCATGTTTAAGCCTTCCAATATCAGCCCATGCTGGTGGCACACCTGAAAAACCGAATGTACTGTTAATCGTAATGGATGATTTAGGCACAGGACAACTTGATTTTGTACTGGATACCTTAGATGTAGATGCGTTAGCTCAGCGACCAACACCTCCTCGTTATAAAGGTGATATCAATAAAATGATAGAAGCCGCACGTATTGCGATGCCTAATGTCAGTGATATGGCAGAAAACGGTGCAAAAATGACTAATGCATTTGTAGCTCATCCCGTTTGTGGCCCTTCTCGTGCAGGTATCTTTACAGGACGCTCACCCGCCAGTTTTGGTACTTACAGCAATGATGATGCCATTTTAGGTATACCCCAAGATATCAAATTGTTACCTTCACTTTTCCAAGAAAATGGCTATGCCACTGCCAGCATTGGTAAATGGCATAATGCAAAAGTTATCCGTAAACCGAAAATAAATGAAAATAAACAAACCCGTGATTATCACGACAATATGATCTCAACCCCTGAAGCGGGTTATGCTCCTCATGAGCGGGGCTTTGATTACGCCTTTAGTTATTATGCATCAGGTGTTGCCTTATGGAATTCGCCTGCATTTTGGCGTAATGGTGTCAATGTTCCTGCTCCGGGTTACACCACCCATCTATTAACGGATGAAACACTAAAATTTATTGATGAACATAAAGATAAACCTTTTTTTATCAATCTTTCTTATAGCGTTCCACACATACCGTTAGAGCAAGCATCTCCTGCTAAGTATATGGATAAATTTGATACAGGGAATGTGGAGGCAGATAAATATTTTGCCGCCTTAAATGCAGCAGATGAAGGTATTGGACAAATCATTGCGAAATTAAAAGAAAATGGTGAGCTAGAAAATACATTAATTTTTTTCTTATCTGATAATGGTGCAGTTAATGAATCCCCCATGCCCATGAATGCCATGGATAGAGGCTTTAAGGGCCAGATGTTTAATGGTGGAGTTAGAGTACCTTTTATTGCTTATCAACCCGGAACTATTCCCGCGGGAACAAAAAGCGATGCGATGATCTCCGCACTTGATATTTTGCCAACCGCGTTACAAGTCGCTGATATTCAAATTCCTGATAGCCTGCAAGTAGAAGGTAAAAACATTATGCCATTGCTTAAAGGTGAAACAACGCGTTCGCCTCATGCTTATCTGTATTGGGCTGGCCCCGGCACTAAGCATTATAGTGAAGAAAACCAAGAGTTTTGGCATGGTTATCACCAATGGATCACCTATCAACGTCAAACGCCTCCAGTAAACCCTAACTTAGAGAAACTGTCTAAAGGTGCTTGGGCAGTGCGTGATGGTGAATGGGCGCTCTATTTTTATGATGATGGTAAAAATCAACCACAGCTTTTTAACGATAACACCGATCCTGGCGAATCAATCGATTTGGCAAAACAAAATCCACAAAAAGTGGCTGAACTAAAAAATGCGTATTACCAGTGGATCAAAGATAAACCTAAACCTGTTATTTGGGGGCAAGATCACTATCAAATACTAGTAGATTCAGCCAAACCTTAAACTCAACTTCCGTTTTGTTTCGCAAGGATGCGTCTTTTTTCTGAGATACGAAAATGGTTATTGAAATTGCATCTAAACCACGGCCTAAACTGCCTTATGAGCACCCTGATGTAAAAATTTATCAACGCTTATTTAAAGAAAACATAATCCGGCGATTAGTCAGAAAATCGGCTTATCACCGTCATGATAATGCTATTGCTGATTTTTTTAAAGATGAAACACACTCTCTTTTTTCGCTCTGTGAAAGACTTACTCAGTATATTACAGAAGCTTTTCATCACTATCAGGTTTGGGGTTATTCCCATGCCTATTACCCCGGTAGTCCTGGCCAACAAACCGTCAGAACCGATGCGCTAGAAGGGGTTAGTCGAGTACTTCCTTTACTTGCCGCATGGACAGTAAATAGCAAAAAAAGCACATTACTAGGTTTAAACCAGCAAATTTACCATTTACCCTCAATGATAAAACAAAGCTTTATTCATGGAACAGATCCTCTTCATAAAGGCTATTGGGGAAAACTTGAAAATTACGATCAACGAATTTGTGAGGCATCTGATCTCGCTCTTACTCTTTGGATCAGCCGTGAATGGGTTTGGGATACGTTATCTTCGGAGATCAAACAGCAAATAATTAACTGGTTTGAACAAGTTAATCACTGCGAAATTGTTGATAATAACTGGCATTTTTTCCCACTAACCGTCCAATTTGTTATTAAAGCACTGACAGGTAAAGATACCATTGCCCATTGGCGTTATGAAAGATTAAAAGAATTTTATGTCGGTGATGGATGGTTTCGTGATGGGGCAAAAGGTAATTATGATTACTACAATGCGTGGGGATTTTATTATTCTCTTTATTGGCTAGCGCAAATTGATCCACAATTTGATCATGATTTTATTACTCAATCCCTGAATAATTTTAATCAACACTACCTTTATTTTATCACCCCAAAAGGTATTCCTTTTTTTGGTCGTAGTGCTTGTTATCGTCTTGCTGTTTCTGCGCCATTACTCGCAGGCGTTGATTTACAATGCCCTTTTGTCAAAGTTGGAGAGGCTAAACGGGCTTTTGAAAGTAGCTTACGTTATTTTATTTCTCAAGGTGCACTCAAAAATGGCGCTCCCACTCAAGGGCTATTTAATCATGATGCTCGTTTAGTTGATAATTACAGTGGTCCAGCAAGCTCTTTTTGGTCATTACGGGCTGTCATTATCGCTCTTTATTGTGCTGATCGTATTAATTTATGGCAAACACCATCACTTCCTTTACCTATCGAAAAAAATGACTTTCGTTTCGAAATACCCGCTATCCAAGCATCAATTATCGGGGTGAAAGCAACACAAGAAGTCAGTGTTATTTTTCGAGAAGATTATACACAACAACAATCACCTTTAACTCGCCGTTTAGAAAAACAAACGCGAGTACAAAAAATCACAGAAACTGTAATTGGACAATCAAGACGCCCTAAAAACAACCTATTACGCAAAGGAGTCACCAGTTACAGTTCTAAAATGACACATTTCTTCTGACTTACTTTCATTTGCTTTCGGTGCGAAGGGAATAAAAATGTGATTTAGATCTTTTACCTTTCCATTTCTTTCGTTTATTATTAATCGTAATTAAACGAAAGATGAGAGGCAAACATGTATCTGGTTTCTACTCGTAATATGCTCAATAAAGCACAGCATGAAAACTATGCTGTGCCCGCTTTTAACATTCATAACTTGGAAACTATCCAAGTGGTAATGGAAACTGCGGCTGAAATGGCATCACCTGTGATCTTAGCAGGCACACCTAGCACGTTTGCTTATGCTGGTAGTGATTATTTAATTTCGATTTGCCAGCAAGCGGCTGAGCAATATCGCATCCCAGTAGCACTACATTTAGATCATCATGAAAATATTCCTGATATTTGCAATAAGGTGATTTCGGGGGTGCGATCAGCCATGATCGATGCTTCTCATTTTCCTTTTGAAGAAAATATTCGCCTGGTTAAAGAGGTCGTCAATTTCTGCCATTATTGGGATTGCACCGTAGAAGCTGAATTAGGTCGTCTTGGTGGGCAAGAAGATGATTTAATCGTTGATGCGAAAGATGCGCTATTTACCGATCCTGATTCAGCAGTACAATTTATCAAAGCCACGGGAATTGACTCATTAGCGGTGGCGATTGGTACAGCACATGGTATGTATAAACATGAACCACATCTTGATTTTGATCGTCTACATGCCATCCGCCAAAAAACAGAGATCCCTTTAGTACTACATGGCGCGTCAGGTATTCCTGATACTGATGTACGTCATTGTATCGACTTAGGTATTTGCAAAGTTAACGTAGCAACCGAACTTAAAATTGCTTTCTCTAACGCAATTAAGCAGTACTTTTTAGATAATCCTGATGCCAGTGATCCTCGCCATTATCTAGTGCCAGGTAAAGCGGCGATGAAAGCGGTGGTTGCAGATAAAATTCGCGTCTGTAAAAGTGATGGGAAACTGTGAAAATAAATAGAACTGTCGCCATTATTGGCGAATGTATGATAGAGCTAAGTGGCCAACCTTTTTTGCCACAACAACAGCGTTTTGGGGGCGATACATTAAATACAGCACTGTATTTAGCGCGCCTCATTCCTACATTACATCCGCAATATATAACAGGTTTAGGCACTGATAATTACAGTGCCTTAATGCAAAAAGCATGGGAAAAAGAGGGGATCAACTGCCAGTCAGTGATCACCATTCCCGAAAAACTTCCCGGTTTATATGCCATTGAAATTGATACTTGTGGTGAGCGTAGCTTCCATTATTGGCGTAGTGATGCCGCTGCACGTTATATTGCAACGGACAACCGTTTTGCAACACATCTAGATACCTTGCCCGACGATAGTGTTATCTATCTTAGTGGTATTTCACTGGCCATTTTAACGCCGAAAGGAAAAGAAGCGTTAATCACGCAATTAATCCGCCTTAAACAGCGAGGGCTCACCTTAATTGTCGATTCAAACTTTCGGCCTCGTTTATGGGATCTAATACCTCATGCGCAAGAGTGGTTCGAAAAACTATATCGACTCAGTGATATCGCTTTAGTCACCGGAGATGATGAACAAGCTCTCTGGCAACAACCCAGCCTTACTGAGCAAAAAATTGTCGAACGCCTTCATCAATGGGGCAATAAAAACGTCATTGTTAAACTAGGAGCAAAAGGGGCTTTCTGGTCTGATGGTGAAAATACCGGTTATATCTGCCCCAAACCGATACAGCATGTCATAGACACTACAGCAGCCGGGGATTCTTTTAATGCTGGTTTTATTGCTGCATGGCTACAAAACTACCCTTTGCCTACATGTTGTTTATGGGGAAATACATTAGCAGGATTAGTTATCCAACATCATGGCGCCATTATTCCCCATAACATCACTGATTCATTCTATTCACTCATCAAGGATAACCATGAGACAGTCAATTGTTGATACACTTTCAGTACTGAAAGTGATCCCCGTGATCCAAATTAATCGCGCCGAAGATGCAATTTGGCTGGGTGAAATACTAACCCAAAATCAATTACCTATTGCTGAAATTACCTTTCGTACTCCAGCAGCCGCCAAAGCAATAAAGCTGATGAGAGAACACTTTCCTGAGCTTATTCTTTGTGCGGGTACCGTATTAACAGCGCAACAAGCTGATATAGCAAAAGAAGCGGGTGCAAGCTTTGTTATTTCTCCCGGTTATAATCCAAAAACCGTCGATTATTGCCTTCATAATGGCATTGATATTGTGCCTGGAATAAATAACCCAAGCCAAATTGAAGTTGCTCTTGAGCGGGGTTTAACCTTGCTAAAATTTTTCCCAGCAGAAGCTTCTGGTGGAGTAAAAATGCTAAAAGCAATGGCGGCACCTTACTCTCAAGTTCAATTTATGCCTACTGGAGGAATTAGTCTAAACAATGTTAGTGATTACCTCGCTATCGGGCAAGTTATCGCATGTGGTGGCAGTTGGATTGCTACTACTGAGGCAATTGATAATCAAGACAAACAGACTATTGCTCGCAATATTCAAAATATCCATTCATTACTTAAGAATAAAGGATAAACAAAATGAAACAGGTTGCCGTTTTATTGGCTGATGGTTTTGAAGAAGGTGAAGCGGTTGTTTTTATTGATATCATGCGTCGCCTTGATATTCATGTAGATGTACTTTCTTGCATGGATACACTGGTGTTAAACACCTATTTTAACACTAAGATCAGTGCTGATTACCTATTAACCGAAAAATTCACACACAGTTATGACGCAGTAATGATGCCGGGTGGTCCTAAAGGTACAGATCGTCTATGTGCAAATTCACTCGTGATTGATTTTATTAAACGCCATATTGCACAAGACAAATACATTTGTGCTCTATGCTCTTCCGGTGCAAAAGTATTAGCAGCACATCATCTTCTTGAAGGTCGTTATTACAGCACTGGTGATAAACTTGCTGATAAATATGATGATGGTCATTATCTTGACCAAGATGTTGTTGTTGATGGGAAATTTATCAGTGCCAAAGGATTAGGTGTTAGCTTTGAATTTGCCTTTACGGTAGCTAAATATTTGCTCAGTGACAATGTAGAAAAAGTAGATTGGCAAGCTAATCACATTTACTTTAAACATTGGCCGTTGTCTTACCTTGACTAAATATTAAATAACTAAGCCCTCTTTTTAAACCGCCGTTAATAACAGAGCGGTTTATTAGAGGGCTTTCATTTCTTATCAAAAAAAAGAGTTAGAAACGATACAGACTAAATGGTTTGGCATCTAATACAGGTTTTTTGCCTAATAATAAATCTGCTGTAATTTCTGCTGATACAGGGCTTTCTGTCATTCCCCAACCTGTTGCAGTATTAATAACTAGACCTGGATACTCTTTAACATCAGAGATAATTGGGTTTTCATCTGGTGCAATCGCCATCGCACCACTCCACTGATCAATTAACGTTGATTCTTTAAATGCTGGGAACTCTTTTTTCAGTTTTTCCAGTGAGGCATTTAATTCTGGCAGATCAGGCAGAGCGGTCATATCACGATATTTTTCAAATGGCGACTCTTCATTAAGATCCCAATGTGTTGATTGCATAAAGGAATTAATCAACTGCTCATTTAACGAAATATGTACTGGGAAATCAGGTAAAGCCAGCAGAGGTAAATATTTATAGCCGTAAGTAAATGATTCTTTTACTACCGGAGCAACAATGACACGAGGAGAAGTTGCATACGTTCCATCCGCTTGCTCACGGAAGAAAATTCCGCCGGGTAAAGCAACGTTTCCACCTGGCGCATTTGGTGCTGCGCTAATTAATTGCTGTGATTGATAAGCAGGTAATGTTGGTACATCAACATTTAGGTTCTGCATAAATAAACGTGACCAAACACCACCGGCGACAACAACACGAGAGGTTTTAATTGGTCCTTTTTCTGTTACAACATCAGAAATAACACCAGCTTGCGTTTCTAAACCACGGGCTGCACAGTTTGTGAAAATTTTGATACCCATTTTTTTGGCATATTCTGCCATCACAAAAGTCGCAACTTCAGGATCGAAGCTTCCTGAGTCTTCTTCGAAACCAGCAATTTTCCAATCAGTGGTAGCGCCACGTAAACGCTGTTTTAACTCAGCGCCTTCAATCATTTTTGTTCTAAATGGAATGTCTGAGCCAACATCTTTGCTTTTAGCATCAATCCATTTTCTTACGTTTTCTAAATCTTCTTCATCTAAAGGAACTTCTACACGACCTTGTGTACGATAAGTGGTATCAATACCAACTTTAGCGTTCATTTCACGCCAGCGGTGCTTCCCGAGGTGATGTAATAAGAAGGTTTCATCTGGCATTTTATAGCTAATAGCTTGACCATAGAATCGAGATGATTGTTCGCCGGCAATATTTCCTTTTTCAACGATTGTGACAGATAAGCCACGCTCAGCAAGGTTAATCGCGGTCATGATACCTAAAATACCCGCACCAATTACAACAACATCATCTTGTTTCGGTAATGGACCGCCAGTTCCCTCAACAAAACCATGTCTCGGCGTACCAGGTACAAAACGCCCTTCTCGCGTTAACATAGGTGTTAAAATCCCAGCGCCTGCAGCAACAGCAACCACTGTGCCACCAAGAATAAATTTTCTTCTACTTATTGCCATTTCGAAACAATTCCTTTCATGCAGTGAATAATTATCATTATATAATCACGGCATTTTATTCTATTTGTAACGCAATAGTAAACCAGTTGTGATTATTTTTTTGGTGAATAGTATATGAATGAGCTAATATATTCAAAATGTAAGCAATTGATTCAAGATATTAATATTTAAGGCATTATTGGATTAAAATAATTTTTTTAATAAAAAATTTAATATTTTCATTAGGTTTATATAAATCAAGTTCATAATAACTGATAGAAAAATAACCATTGATACAAAATTTTTCACTAAAAAAGCTATTATCATGGCGTTTTTTATCATAGCGGTGTTAATATAATTTCATCTATTAACGCACTTTTTGATCAAAGAATATTCAGGCAGATAAATAACGTTGGAATAATGTTAATCTTTTCCTCTATTTTAGAGATGCGTATTGATGCTTATTTCAATAGTGTGTTGTTCTTTCAGACTAGATATTTATATAATTCAAATTGCTTAAAAAATAACGCCCTACCCATCATCAAAATTAATTATCTATTAAGTACTGCTATCCCATTATTTAATAACTATAAATCAATCGGTTAGCCTCAAACACGGTGAGTAAATGCAAAATCAAGTCGCACAATCAATGAAAAACAGTATCAAGGTATACTTGGTAAACTCATTTACTCGTGATCATTGCGGTGGCAACCCTGCCGGAGTCGTCCTCAATCCTCCCAAGCTAACGACAGAACAAAAAATCGCCATTGCTCAACAAGTTGGATTTTCTGAAACGGCATTTGTCTATTCGGGTGATGACACTGATTTTAAAGTAGATTTTTTTACTGCTGAAGGAGAAGTTGATTTTTGTGGGCATGCAACATTAGCGGTTTTTTTCACTCTGTCATCGCTTAAGTTACTCAAACCTGGCGATTATAGCCAAAAAACCAAGGCAGGAATTTTAACCGTTACCATTAATCACGATAATATTGTGATGGAACAAACGCTTCCTATTACCCGTAAGGGGCCTTGTGTTAACGATGTCGCAAAGGCGCTGGGCATTCTACCTGAAGTGATAGAAAAGACAGATTTACCAATAGAGATTGTCTCAACAGGATTAAACGATATTTTTGTTCCCGTACAATTTGGCTATTTAGATGCTTTACAGCCTGACTATCAAGCTATCGCTGCTTTAAGCCATAAATTTGATACTATCGGCTTTCATGTCTTTGAACTTAGTCATGATCAAAATATTACTGCCCACTGCCGAAACTTTGCACCACGCTATGGCATTAACGAAGAATCAGCCACAGGTAGCTCGAGCGGTGCTTTAGGGTGTTATCTTGTTCATCACCTTTTGCCAAACAAAAGGCAATTTTTGTTCGAACAAGGTAGAGCAATGCAATGCTCTTCTTTAATTGACGTATTTATTGATTCGACAGCAAAAAACGTCACTCGCGTTCAAGTTGGTGGAAAAGCGACATTGATTGGTACAAAAATAATTGAGATCTAAAAATACTATATTTAATAAGTGGCGTTGAACCGATGATTATTTATCATTTGGCAACGCCACTATTACGAATCAAAACAAGTTGATAGAGCAAAACGTCACAATTTAACAGGTGATAGTCACTGTGTTGCTCTTAATTAAACAGTGAAAGCCGAAGCACTAAAGCAACGAGTGTAACAATGAGCACAGGGATAGTCATGATGATCCCTGTTTTGAAATAATATCCCCATGTGATCGTCATATTTTTTTGTGATAAAACATGTAGCCACAATAATGTTGCCAAGCTACCTATTGGTGTAATTTTTGGCCCCAAATCAGCACCAATCACATTGGCATAAATCATCGCTTGTTGAATTACCCCTGTCGCGTCACTTCCTTCAATGGATAGAGCACCAATTAATACCGTTGGCATATTATTCATTATTGATGATAAAAAGGCGGTAATAAATCCCGTACCAATTGTTGCTATCCATAACCCTTTATCAGCAAGGTAATTAAGTATTTCAGAAAGATAATTAGTTAATCCTGCATTTCTTAAACCATAAACCACCAAGTACATACCTAAAGAGAAAATGACGATTTGCCACGGTGCGCTACGCAACACTTTTTTAGTATTAATCGTACGGCCTTTGGCTGCAATTACCCAAAGAATTAAAGCGCCAATTGCCGCTATTGCACTAACAGGAATGCCTAATGGCTCTAAAATAAAAAAACCAATGAGCAATAACAACAATACAAGCCAACCTGCTTTAAACGTAGTCATATCCTTAATAGCTAAAGCTGGCTCACTCAGCTTTTTAACATCATATTGGTTAGGAATATCTTTACGGAAAAACCAATGTAGCATCACAAGCGTTGCAACAATTCCCGCAATATCGACTGGCACCATAATTGATGCATATTCAGTAAATCCAATATTAAAGAAGTCCGCAGAAACGATATTCACGAGGTTCGAAACAATCAGCGGCAAGCTCGCTGTGTCTGCGATAAACCCAGCTGCCATAACAAAGGCTAATGTCGTACCTTTGTTGAAACCAAGTGCAAGTAACATCGCAATCACAATAGGTGTTAGTATCAATGCTGCACCATCATTAGCAAATAAAGCAGCAACCATTGCACCAAGTAGCACGATATAACTGAATAGTAATCTTCCTTTCCCACCACCCCACTTGGCAACATGTAATGCCGCCCATTCAAAAAAGCCACTTTCATCTAAAAGTAGGCTAATAATAATTACTGCAACAAATGTCGCTGTGGCATTCCACACAATGTTCCAAACAGTCGGAATATCTTGAAAACTGATCACACCAAAAAGGAGTGCCAATATAGCGCCGGCCGTTGCACTCCAACCAATACCCAACCCTTTCGGCTGCCAGATAACCAAGGTGATCGTTAAAACAAAAATTAATGCAGCAACAAACATAACAACCTCGTTTAAAAGGTGCATTCACACACACCTAATCATATATGTTTTTTCGAATATATTTAGTTAAATTTTTTACACAGAACAACGATGACCAGACTCTTTTTTCTCTAGGATCTTGAGTAAATCTGCAACTCTATTTTTCTCTGTGGTATAAGTTATATCAATGATACTTTTCACCCACGGCAGTAATACAGGAGATAATCGATAATGAACCCATTTGCCTTGCTTCGAATCGAGTAAAAGACCCGACTCTCTCAGCATAGCTAAGTGTCGAGATGTCTTGGGTTGCGATAAATTTAAGGCAGTATAGATATCACAAACACATAGCTCACCAGATGCTTTTAAAAGCAATACGATATCTAGTCTGGTTTGATCACCTAAAATTTTAAACAGTTGTAATGGTTTCATGTATCCCCCTTTACGATCTTTAGCTTAAAAATACCTCCATCAAACACATACGTCAAATCATATATGAGTTATACATTATTGTGGCATAATGTCGCTATCTATTATGCCTATAATAAATACTTATTATCGAGTTCTATTTAAATGAATTATTAATTTAATTAAATATTGATAGGAAGATCATAGGGTTAAAATAAGAAAATCAAAATAAGATACATTATTTATCATAATTTCACTGCCACATCCAACCTATTAAAAATAAAAAGTCAAACTTAAATTATTTAAATGAAATCTACTATTAAAATAACATCAAATTAAGAAAGTCTTAATTAGAGAAATTAGAAATATATACTTACTAATTATTAACTAAATAAATAAAAGGTGTATCATATGTATATTAGTTTGTTGTCTACTTTATAAAAAGGAATAATTATATGAAAAAAACATTACTCAGTCTTGTTATGCTGACTGTAATATCAACGCCAGTATTGGCTAAAACGCCTATCGCTAATTTGAAAATCAATGGTGATATCAAACCACCAACTTGTACTATTAATGGCGCAACACAAAGTGATGTTATTTTTAATTTAGGTAAAATTAGTCCATCGTTGATCCCTAAATCATCAAATTATATATATCCTAATAATACAACCTCGACTAACGTCACTATTGAATGCGATGCAAACACTTATCTTACATTTAAAGCCACTGATACTTATGTAAACAGTCAGCTTGATCTTGATCAAACCAGTAAAACTAAAGCTAGTGGGATATTTCACCTGGTTAATAAAGACCAGGTAGACACTTCCGTGGGGGGAATACTATTCGTTTGGTACAATGTGACTGTAGATGGAAAACCCGCATTTATTAGCCGGGCAAATGATGCAACGGTAGGTTTTTCAGATAATAAAACTGTTATAGTTAAAGAAGTCACTAATGGTTGGACGACAAAACAACAAGAAAATGTAGATAAAAATAGTTTAGATTTAATGCCAGGTCAGATTTTTTCTACCAGCATTTCAGCAGGGAAAGTATCTTCTGCATTTATTTTATCTAAAGATTCATTAAATAAAAAAGGCATAGATATTTCTAACGGATTAGATTTTATCGGCGAGGCTGTTCTCACTTTTAACTTTGGTGTCTAAACCTAAAAAACAATTGATAATCACAATATAATGAAATTAATTTTTGTATTGTGATTATCTTTTTATGTCAATATTAATAAACTATCGATTTACAGCTCTTAGGTAAAAGTGATAATAGTAACATCATTACCTAACATGTTAATTTTGATATTTTATGGGATTAGATATTGTCATGTTTAAAGATCAATTTACACCACAACAAAAAATGGATATTTGCACTTTTGAAGAAGGTGATCCGACGGAAAACCCTTGGGTTAAAGGGAAACCTGCCCAAATACACATTGAAATTGTCCCCCATAATCCTAATTGGCTTATACAATTTAATGAACAAAAATCGTTAATTCAGAATGCATTGTCAGATATAGCATTATCAATTGAGCACATAGGATCTACTGCGGTTGCAGGATTGGCTGCTAAACCAATAATCGATATCGATTTAATTATAGAAAATCCTAAAGATGAATCATCTTATATTCCTCAATTAGAAGCATTGGGCTATGAACTCATTATTCGTGAGCCTTCATGGTATCAGCACCGTATGCTTAAACTGAGTAATCCGATGGTTAACTTACATGTATTTGGAAAAAATTGTCCCGAACATTGGCGCCACCTATTATTCAAGCAATGGTTAACAACACATCCTGATGATTTAGCCAATTATGCGGCGATTAAACAGCTTGCTAAGCATAATGTAAAGACGACTCAAGATTATAACCTGAAAAAACAGAGCCTTGTACGTGCAATTTATCAGAAGATTTTTACCTCATTGATTGGCGACTAATAACCCGTTATCAGTGCACAGTGCGTTATTGATGTTCTGTATATCAATTTTTTAGACCGTCTTTATGGGTTTTCTAAGGTGTCCAAAAACTATTTTAATTCCAATGCCAACTTGTCAATGACTAACTATTTACTCATCATAATTAAGCCCCAACTCACCGTTAAAGGGCTTTAATATGATGATATATCTGTTACTTATATAGTGTGAAATATTCAGGAGTTACTAAGAATGGAACCATACCGTATTGCATTAATTGGTTTACTGACACATCTGATAATTTAAAAGTCAGTGGTTTATTGCCAAATTTAATTCTGCTTATTAATACTGGATCATTTTTAGATGTATCTCCTGTAAATGTCACGCCTAACGCAACTACCTTATCCATTTTCACGTTACCGGGCATAAGAATAATGCTGATACTAAAATCCATCTTTTGATGTGAATTTTTTTCTGCTTGCTTGATCCTTTTAATTACCCCTTCTGAAGCATAAACCCCCGCCAATATCTCTTTGTAAGAGAAGACCATTAGATCCGTATCAACAGTGTTTTGGCCGTCTTCAACCTTGCCAACACCAACAGGTATTGAGAAATGGGCGAATGAATTAAGTTTTTGCTTATAACATTCAACATATTCCGCATCTCTGAAAATCTCAGGAACTTTATTTTTTAATTCTATCAATGACTTAGACTCTTTCCTTGAGTCTTCAAAATCATTACATGAAGAGACTTCGAAATTAATATCTCCTTTAACAATATTTTGCTCACTAGACAATAAGTTATCTGTATTTATTTTCGTTTCTAAATCAACCTTACAGCCAACTAATAAGGAAGATATAACGGCAACCATAAATATTTTTTTCATCAAAAAGCCCTTATGATAATTAAACAAAAATTTACAATTCTATTTAACCATCACAAGGGCTTATAGCAAGCAAAAAATAAAGAAGAGGATTTTATTAAAGATAAGTGTTCTAAATTTTGTTAATTTAATTATATTTATATGGCAATATAAAACCATCAAAATAAGAGTATCTAATTACACGTCTTATTTAATCAATATAAAACCCACTCTTACCACATCTAAGTTAATATTCTATTTTTAATTCTTTCTTTTAAAGAATATCGGATAGTAAAATAAATTCACTTTAAGAAAGTCTTAATTAGACATATTAAAAATACATATTCTTTTAACATTAAATAAATAAACAGAAGGTGTATTATATAATATTGCTTTGTTATTTATCCTCTAAAAAGGAATAGATTTATCTAATGGTTTAGATTTTATCGGGGAGGCTGTTCTCACTTTTAACTTTGGTGTCTAATTTTTAGAATAATTGATAATCACAATATAAAGATTTATTATATTGTGATTATCTTTTTATATTAATATGAATGAATGTTATTTATGCTATCTTAGCTTTCTTCCTCTTCTTTCTGACTGCATTTTTTCCGCTTTCTGTGCTTCTTCTATCTCACGCATTTTCACGAGAATAGAACCGTCCTCTATAACTGCAGAGTCGTTCCAAATAAGTGACTGTTTATTAACGTCGAGTGGCGTTTCAATACTGTTATCAACACAGCCCAATTTAGTTGACAGAGAAAAGTAAAACTACGTTATGGAGAATGTATGCAAAGAGAAAGGAGTTTCCAAAACCACAAAAAACGAAAGGCGGTACATTTTTAGGTTGGCCTGAACATGTCTATGAAGAGTGGGTTAAAAGCGAAAAATGGTAATGCTAATTTGACCCGTTACTTGACCCGCATATCTCGCAGGTTTCTTTTAAAAATCGCATAAGGTGTTGATTTTAAATGGTACGCCCTACAGGATTCGAACCTGTGACCTACGGCTTAGAAGGCCGTTGCTCTATCCAACTGAGCTAAGGGCGCCTAGAGGGGAAATAGACGTTAGCATTTATGCTGATAACGGGTGTGAATTATACTTTCAACATTCTGAGAGTCAACGATTTTTCCACAAAATCAAACTAGATGGTTAAAATATGGTAAGTAATCAACTGACAGATTGCTTATGATCTGACAAAATAGAGCAATACCATAATTGAATAATTTGGATGTATAGATGTCAGCAAGAATTATAGATGGGAAAACGATTGCGCAGACCATCAGAAGTGAAGTGGCAGAAAAAGTAAAACAACGTATTAAGATAGGAAAACGTGCACCGGGTTTAGCGGTTATTTTAGTCGGTGATAACCCTGCATCGCAAATCTATGTTGCCAGTAAACGTAAAGCTTGTGATGAGGTAGGATTTATCTCTCGCTCTTACGATCTACCGGATACTACAAGTGAAGCAGAATTACTCAATCTCATTGATACTCTAAATGAAGATAAGACTATTGATGGTATTTTAGTGCAGCTCCCTTTACCTGCGGGAATTGATAACGTCAAAGTATTAGAACGTATTCATCCTGATAAAGATGTTGATGGCTTCCATCCTTACAATATTGGTCGATTATGCCAACGCGCACCTAAGCTACGTCCTTGCACCCCTCGTGGTATTGTCACACTCTTAGAGCGTTGCAATATTCCAATGAATGGCTTAAATGCGGTAATTATTGGTGCTTCAAATATTGTTGGTCGCCCAATGAGTTTAGAGCTACTGCTTGCAGGTTGTACAACGACTGTCACTCATCGTTTTACTAAAGACTTACGTTTTCATGTTGAACATGCTGATTTGGTGGTTGTGGCAGTTGGTAAACCTAACTTTATTCCTGGTGAATGGATAAAACCTGGCGCTATTGTCATTGATGTCGGTATTAATCGCCTTGAAAACGGTAAAGTGGTTGGTGATGTTGATTTCGCACAAGCCTCTCAACGCGCGGGGTGGATCTCCCCTGTTCCGGGTGGTGTAGGTCCAATGACTGTAGCGACTTTGATTCAAAATACGTTGCAAGCCTGCGAAGAATATCACGATCCTGATATAGGAAATAATTAATCAATGGAAACATTTCAATTAGATGGTCACCCCTATGTAGAACTGTGTGATCTATTAAAACTCCAAGGCTGGACAGAAAGCGGAGCCGCTGCAAAAAATATTATTGCTGAAGGCCTCGTTTGCGTTGATGGTGAAGTAGAAACACGTAAACGCTGTAAAATTACTGCCGGTAAAGTCGTCACACTCGGTGAGTTTGCTGTCACTGTCAGCAACTAGTTCAGCTAATCATACTCGTTACTCAAGCGTTACTCTTTAGTAACGCTTTTTTTATCTTTCTACCCTTTTTTTACTAAACACGCTATTTTTCGAGCTTTTATTTAAGCCTGTAAAATTAGTGGACTAATCCATTGATTTTAAATTGATTTAATTGCATCAATTTAAGATAATAATAGTAGGTTATTATTTTTGCTATTCATATCAGTGATAATACTTTATCTCGTTTCAGCACATTAACGCTTTGATAAAGAATAAGTTAAATATTGATTACATAACCTATTATTTTTTATATAAATAATGCTTAGTTGGCTTGTAGTAAGAATTTCAGCAACCTTTTCCGTTGGATGATTTTTACGTATTAATAATCGCTTTAATATGCTAAAACGTGATTTAGATCTAACTTTTCCTTTGTTTTATTAGGCAAAAGAACATTGTTTATACTAAATTAGACATTATAGTTTGAAACGATTCAGCCTAATAATAAAGTATGAAGCGTTATTTTTAATTTTTATGTTGTATTTGATCCTTAATCTAATAGGAGTTCTTATGTTTAACCTACCAATCCAAGGTGTCTCTCTGCTTTTCTTGCAACAGAAAAGTGATACCTATGATTTTACTACAGGTAAGGTACAAGCATGAGACGTCGAGTCGCTACCATTACATTAAATCCTGCTTATGATCTTGTGGGATTAAGTACCCCTATTGAATTGGGTGAAGTTAACCGAGTGACAACAGCGGGATTTCATGCTGCCGGTAAAGGTATCAATGTAGCCAAAGTATTAAAAAGCCTTGGTATTGATGTCACTGTTGGCGGTTTTTTAGGTAAAGAGAATCAAGATGGCTTTCAAAAAGAGTTTAGTGAAGCCGGGATTGCTAATCGCTTCCAAATGGTTGAAGGTCGCACACGTATCAATGTCAAACTCACTGAACCCAGCGGTAAAGTAACTGATTTTAACTTTTCAGGGTTTGAAATCACTAAACAAGATTGGACTCGTTTTGTAAATGACACACTCAGCTGGGCGGGTCAATTTGATATGATTTGTGTCAGTGGAAGTGTACCACCAAGTATTGATTTAAATGATTTTACTGCTTGGATGAAGCGACTACGTAGCGAATGTATGTGCCTTATTTTTGATAGTAGCAGAGAAGCATTTGTCGCGGGGTTAAAAGCGTTACCTTGGTTAGTAAAACCCAATCATCATGAACTAGAAATTTGGGCAGGTAGACCCTTACCTGAACTCTCTGACGTAGTACAAGCTGCCCATGAATTACGCCAGCAAGGTATTGCTCATGTTGTTATCTCGTTAGGTGAACAAGGCGCTATGTGGGTTAACGCCTCTGGTGCGTGGATGGCAAAACCGCCTAAATGTGATGTGGTCAGCACGGTAGGTGCCGGTGACTCTATGGTAGGTGGGTTGATTTATGGTTTGATGATGAGGCAAACCAGTGAACATACCTTACGTCTTGCTACAGCAATTTCAGCTCTTGCCGTCAGTCAAACTAATGTTGGAATAACTGATCGAGAACAATTGGCAAGAATGATGACCGAAGTTGAATTAACGCCACTAAAAATCTAAAAAAAATATCGGATAATAATTACCCGATATTTTTGACTTTATTGCTTTATCAATAGGTAGCAATATTAGCTATTACGACGCCATGTTGTACCTTGTGGGCCATCTTCTAATACAATCCCCATTGCTGTTAAAGCATCACGAGCGGCATCCGCAGCTGCCCAATCTTTATTCTTACGAGCATCATTACGTTGTTGAATTAACGCTTCAATTTTTTCTACTTCATCAGCATCGTCTGCTTGCGCACCACTTTGTAAGAAGTGTTCTGGTTGTTGCTCTAATAGGCCTAATACTTTGGCCAATTTACGCAACACCGCTGCTAAACCATTAGCCGCCTCCATATTGACGGTTTTTAAGCGATTCACTTCGCGGGCTAAATCAAATAACACAGAATAGGCTTCTGGTGTATTGAAATCATCGTTCATTGCTTCAATAAACTGCGCTTCGAACGCTTCACCACCAGCAGGTTGAGCATTTGCATCAGTGCCACGTAAAGAAGTATATAAACGCTCTAATGCGGTACGCGCCTGTTTTAAGTTCTCTTCGGTATAATTTAGTTGGCTACGATAGTGTCCTGATAATAAGAAATAACGTACCGTTTCAGCATCGTAATAGGCAAGAACATCACGAATAGTAAAAAAGTTATTCAGTGATTTAGACATTTTTTCTTTGTCTACCATCACCATACCGGAATGCATCCAATAATTAACATAAGGACCATCATGAGCGCAGGTTGATTGTGCAATTTCATTTTCATGATGCGGGAACATTAAATCTGAACCACCGCCATGAATATCAAAATGATGACCTAATTCTTTACCATTCATGGCTGAACATTCAATATGCCAGCCTGGTCGCCCTTCTCCCCATGGTGATGTCCAACTTGGTTCACCGGGTTTTGACATTTTCCAAAGCACGAAATCCATAGGATTGCGTTTTACGTTAGCGACTTCAACCCGAGCCCCTGCTTGTAGTTGCTCTAAATCTTGACGAGAAAGCAAGCCATAATCCGGATCGGTATCAATGGCAAACATCACATCACCATTTTCTGCTACATAAGCATGACCACGTTTAATTAATGTCTCGGTAAGAGCAATAATTTCTGCAATATGATGTGTGGCTCGTGGCTCTGAATCAGGGCGTAAGATATTCAATGCATCAAAATCTTTATGCATTTCCGCTAACATACGTGTCGTTAATTGTTCGCAAGTTTCATTATTTTCAATCGCACGCTTGATGATTTTATCATCCACATCGGTGACATTGCGCACATAATTCACATCATACCCTAAATAACGTAAATAGCGGGTTATGGCATCAAATGCCACAAATGTACGTCCATGACCAATATGACATAAATCATAAATAGTGATGCCACACACGTACATACCTATTTTTCCTTTATGGATAGGTTTAAATTCTTCTTTTTGTCGAGTAAGAGTATTAAAAATCTTTAGCATCAGAGGACGTTCCCATTTTTAACTGTACGTGTTGATTACGTATTTATGTATATAAAATAACGACTACAGCGATAAAAATAACCACATAACATTACCTTTATAAGGGTTTTAATGCCTAAACTCAAAGGTAATCCAATTAATAGTCTCTTATATTACTCTGCTCTGCGTTTATTTTCACTGTTCAATCGTTAACAGTAAGGCGCCAAATTGAGTTTATTGGTGAAATAATTGGCGAAAAATGTTTTCTATTACTATTTTCGCGCTTTTTAGCCTGAAAGTCGCCATGAACAAAAGATGAATACTGACTAAATAAGGTAACTGTGGTATAAAAAAACGGTCTATTGTTTCAGCCCACATCTGGGTAAAACTAAAATTATACTAGGATCTGAATATGGTTACTTTTCATACCAATTACGGCGATATCGTGATTAAAACATTTGCAGATAAAGCACCTGCAACCGTAGAAAATTTTTTAGATTACTGTAAAGAAGGGTTCTACGATAACACTATCTTCCACCGTGTTATTAATGGTTTTATGATCCAAGGTGGTGGTTTTGAACCTGGTATGAAGCAAAAAGAAACTAAAGCCCCGGTAAGAAACGAAGCAAACAACGGTCTTGCCAATAATCGTGGTACATTAGCGATGGCTCGTACCAACGATCCACATTCTGCAACAGCACAATTCTTTATCAACGTAGCAGATAACGACTTCTTAAACTTCCGTGCAGAAAATGCCAATGGTTGGGGATATTGTGTATTTGCTGAAGTTGTTGAAGGCATGGATGTTGTAGACAAAATCAAAGCCGTTTCTACTGGTCGCAGTGGTTTCCACCAAGATGTTCCTCGTGAAGATATTATCATTAACAGTGTTACTGTTAGCGAATAAGTAGCGCTTTTTATGTGCACCCTGTTTATTGCAGATCTGCATTTAAGTGAGCACGAACCGGCAATTACTGCCGGTTTTCTTCGCTTTTTACAAGAGCAAGCGATCCACGCAAATGCACTTTATATTTTGGGTGATTTTTTTGATTTTTGGATTGGTGATGATGATCCTAATCCACTACATCAGCGCATAGCCCAAGCATTAATGGCATTAAAAAATGCGGGAGTGCCCTGCTATTTTATTCATGGTAACCGCGATTTCTTAATCGGCTCTCGCTTTGCAAAAGAGAGCGGAATGACACTGCTACCACAAGAAAAAGTGCTTGAGATAGAGCAACATCGCATTTTAATCTTACATGGTGATACACTTTGCACCGATGATGAAGCCTATCAACGCTATCGTAAAAAAGTCCACAATAAGTTTATTCAACGCTTATTCCTACTCCTTCCTCTGACCATTCGATTACGTATTGCTAAAAAAATGCGCTCTCGTAGTCAAAGTAGCAACCAATACAAATCTGAAGCGATAATGGACGTTAATGCTCAAGCCGTTATCAATACCTTTAAACAATTTAATACCCAGTGGATGATCCACGGTCATACTCATCGACCGGCGATCCACACTGCCGACATTGATGGGAAACCACATTATCGAGGGGTATTAGGTGCTTGGCATACGGAAGGCTCAATGTTTAAAGTCACCTCAGATAAAATCGAACTGATCCAATTTCCATTTTAAATAGATGATACTTTTTCGGCTATTGTAGCATATTTTTCTTTACGCAAACGTTTTCCTTGACGTGTTAGCGTGATACTATCATGCTCAGTTTCTCTGGCTATATCCGTTTATGCTTACAGGAGCAGTTAAGTAATGTCTTCTCAAGTTGGTCTCAATACCTCATCCCCTCGTATCGCCATTGTGATGGGTTCGAAAAGTGACTGGGCGACAATGTGTCATGCCGCAGAAGTCCTAGACACGTTACAACTTCCTTACCATGTTGAAATTGTTTCCGCACACCGAACACCGGATAAATTATTTCGTTTCGCAGAACAGGCCAAAGAGAATGGTTTTGACGTGATTATTGCGGGTGCTGGCGGTGCTGCACATTTACCGGGGATGTTGGCAGCCAAAACCTTAGTTCCTGTATTAGGGGTTCCTGTACAAAGTGCTGCATTAAGTGGTATTGATAGCCTTTATTCTATTGTACAAATGCCGAAAGGTATTCCCGTTGGCACACTGGCTATTGGTAAAGCGGGGGCTGCTAATGCCGCGCTACTTGCCGCACAAATTTTAGCATTACACTCTGCTGATATTTTTAATGCATTAACACAATGGCGAGCAACACAAACACAAGAAGTCCTTAATCACCCTGATCCAAGGGAGGCGCTATGAAGCCGGTTTGTGTTCTTGGTAATGGACAGTTAGGTCGAATGTTACGTCAAGCGGGTGAGCCATTAGGTATTGCGGTATATCCCGTAGGGCTTGATGCTGAACCCGAAGCGGTACCTTATCAAAAGAGTATTATTACCGCAGAAATTGAACGTTGGCCGGAAACCGCATTAACCAATGAGTTAGAGCACCATGCTAACTTTATTAACCGAGATATTTTTCCATTACTCGCAGATCGCTTACCACAAAAACAACTCCTTGATGAGCTTCATTTAGCGACGGCACCTTGGCAACCATTAACTTCGGCTGAGCAATGGCCTGAGCTATTCAATCAGCTAGGGGAGTTTATTATCGTTAAACGCCGTGTTGGTGGTTACGACGGACGAGGTCAATGGCGGATACACCCAGGTGACGAACAACAATTACCAGCCGAAATATATGGTGAATGTATTGTCGAACAAGGTATTCCTTTCTCTGGAGAAGTCTCTTTAGTTGGTGCAAGAAATCGTCAGGGGGATTGTGTTTTTTATCCACTCACTCACAATCTTCATCAAGATGGCATTTTACGCATGAGTGTTGCGCTACCAAATCCTCCTGAGGCATTACAACAATTAGCAGAGGATATGCTTAGCAAGATCCTCAATAAACTAAATTATATCGGTGTAATGGCCATGGAATGCTTTATTGTCGGTGATAAATTACTGATTAATGAACTCGCACCTCGCGTCCACAACAGTGGTCACTGGACACAAAATGGTGCTTCTATTAGCCAGTTTGAACTTCACTTACGTGCTATTCTTGATTTACCGATGCCCAAACCTAATGTTTGCCAATCGGCGGTAATGGTTAATCTTATTGGAACGGAGATCGACACCAAATGGCTATCATTACCTTTAGTTCATCTACATTGGTATGAAAAAGAAGTGCGTCCAGCCCGCAAAGTAGGGCATCTCAACTTAGTACATAATCACCATCAAGCTCTGCAAAAGAGCTTAAGTGCATTAAGTCCCCTGCTCGATGAAGCCTACCAATATCCGATTAAATGGGCGCTAGAAAAATTAAGCTAGCAGTCCGACTCAGAAAGTTAGAGAATAATAGCCTTTAAATGTACTGGCCTGTGAATACAAGGCCAGTTATTCGCTATTTTTTCCTGAACATTCAGGATACTGCACCCGTTCTATGGAGTCAGGATGCCAGTCACGCAACAAAATTTTGGTCCTATCTATCAGTGGAGCATACTGATACTGCTAGGTTTAGTGTACTTTCTCGCTACCGCAACAACATTTACCTCTTTAGGTGTGGTTCTACCTAGTATGATAGCTGAACTAGAGTGGAACTGGACACAAGCTGGCCTTGGTTTTACTTTATTGGGCTTAACCTGTGGACTTGCGAGCTTTTTACCCACTTTACTTATCCGTAAATTAAACGTCCGCTTCACACTCCTCATTGGACTGATTATTTTTGTCAGTGGATTCTATTTTCTATATGAAACCAATACCATCACACGCTACTTTCTTGGTACCGCCTTACTTGGGGTAGGTTTTACGCTATTAGCAACCGTACCGGGCACTTACGTGCTATCGCGTCTATTTGAAAAACAGTCTTTTGCTTTTGGTGTCTATTTTACTATTGGTGGATTGGGAGGAGTTGCAGGCCCTTGGATCTATTTTTTAGCCACACATCTTTGGCACACATGGCGTATGCATTGGCTTATTTCAGCTATTATTCTATCAATTATTACCCTGCTGACTATTTTAGTATTACGAGAAGGCTCAGCAGAAAAAGCGCATGCGAAAAAAATCAGTCAATTACAAAGTAGTAAACGTATTTATCAAACCAAAGCGATATGGACCGCACGTCATGCTTTACGAACATGGCAATTTTATGTCATTGCTGCTACTTACACCGCTTTTCTATGGTGCGGGATCACAGTAAATAGTTTTGCAGTTGCACATATTATTGAAAATGGTTTTAGTGAAACTATTGCTGCAACGCTACTGAGCACCATGGCTTTTATCAATGCATTCTCACGATTAGCCGGTGGGGCGATTGGTGAATGGTTAGAGCCCAAAAAATTACTGATTGCCAGCTTAACGATTATTATTATCGGTCTATTAGCACTGAGTATGGCTAATAGTTGGATCTACCTAATGCTATTTACCCTTTGTGTGGGGATCGGTTATGGTATGACCTTCTTAGCCTCAAGTGTATTACTGGCTAACTATTTTGGTCGCGCACCTTATTTAGAACTATTTTCGGTGATGAACCTGATCTCAACATTGGCTTGTTTAGCCCCCTTCTTTGCTGGGGCTATTAAGGATATTTCAGGCAGCTTCACACCTGCATTTTTAATTCTCACTATCCCTGTTTTAGTTATTTTGGTGATCACACTATTTATGCGCCCACCAATTTATCCTAACTTCCAACATGCCAGTGAAAAACATAATGCGCCAAGATAAAAATAAAACCGCAAATCTAGTTTAGAAATCCAATCAATATTATAGAGAAGCGGTTTTAGCGAGGAGAGATCGAGCAGATGAATGAAGAATTAATCATGAAATACTCAATTGGTATCGGCATAGCTTTGGCGTGTTTTATCGCCTTTCTTGCCATATCTTTTTTACATGATAAACAAAAAAAACGTCGTAGAAACATAATTATTCACATCATCCAAGCTATTTTACTTTGTAGTTTAGTGGCTATTGTAAGCCAATACTGTGAAATGGCGGTGGTAGATTTTAAACTACACTTTATCTCTTTTCAGATGATTAATTTCTTTAGCTATCTTGCTATCGCATTAATCCTGATGAGAAAATTTTTCTTACTCATTAATTTATTAGAAAAATCACAAATTAAAAAAGGCAGTGATCCTACCTCAGCCCGTATTATTTCGCGTATATTTAAAATCACTCTTCTTGTCATCATGATCTTACTGTTCGGTGAGCATTTTGGCATGAGCTTATCGGGCTTAATGACATTTGGTGGCTTAGGCGGTATTGCCATTGGTATGGCAAGTAAAGACGTTATGAGTAACCTTTTTTCAGGTGTTATGCTCTATTTTGATCGCCCTTTTAACATTGGTGATTGGGTACGTTCACCCGATCGCAATATCGAAGGAACTGTTGTTGAGATTGGCTGGCGTATCACAAAGATAATGACCTTTGATCATCGCCCGTTATATATTCCAAACTCAGTATTTTCCTCCATTAGTGTTGAAAACCCCGGCAGAATGACCAATCGACGTATTGAAACAGAATTAGGGTTACGCTATGAAGATTCGGACAAAGTTGGGGTTATTGTCGAAGATATCCGCACAATGCTACAACAAAACGACAAAATCGACACCAAACAAACTTTATTGGTCTATTTTAATCAATTCGCCGATTCATCATTAAATATTATGGTGTACTGTTTTACCAAAACCACAGTATGGGCAGAATGGTTAGATGCGCAGCAAGAAGTTTATTTAAAAATGATTGATATTGTGCATCAACATGGCGCTGACTTCGCCTTCCCATCACAAACTGTATATATTGAAAAATCATCGCCTGTATCACCATAAGCATCCGATAAAAAAATGCTGATATCCGTTCAATATCAGCATTTTTAATTCAATATCACGTATTACTTCATTTAATGATAACTAGATAACTAATGGCGACTATTCCCCTTGAATACGACGATATTGGCCTTTATCTTGTAATAGCCTAACCCCTAAAATACTACCACAAAGTGAAAGTAATACGGCGGCAAGAGCGGGAACAACTATCCACATCATCCATTGTGGTTGCCATGGGAAATTAAATACCGATTTTTGCAACAACCCTAATGCAACTTCAGCCCCTATCGCTGCAGCTAAACCGGCCATTAACCCTAATAAGGCAAACTCCGCCCAAAGCGTGCGTCTTAATAGTGACTTACTCGCGCCTAATGTTCGATAAACCACCAACTCGATACGACGTTGTGTCATACCGACTTGAATTTGTGCCACTAATAGCAATGCCCCACACAGCATAACTAATCCAACCATAATTTCTAATGCTCGGCTGACTTGCTGTAAGATCTGCTGAACTTGCTGAATTAATGCACCCGTATCTAGCACACTGACCGTAGGAAATTGTCGATTTAATGCGGTGATCAAACTTCCATCACCATTGTAATAAAAACTGCTCATCCATTTTTCAGGCTGATTGCTTAGCCCTTCTTCTGCGAAAATAAAGAAGAAATTTGGTCGCATATTTTCCCAATCAACATGGCGAATGCTGGTGACAACAGATTTAAACTCGCGAGTATCACCAACAAAAGTTAGCTCATCCCCCAGCTTTATTTCTAACTTTTGTGCAACCCCCTGATCGATTGAAACGCCATTACCGACGGGAGGCCATGAGCCTTCGACAATAACATTATCTTTAGGAAGTTCACTGTGCCACGTTAAATTAAGCTCTCTTCGTACGGTATTATTCCCCGCATCCCGTGCATCTGCCCACACTTTCGCATTGTGATCATTAATCGCTGTTAAACGTGCTAACACAACCGGATAAGCATCTGTCGGTGCCACATGATAAGTGGCTAATAATGTATTAATCTGCTGTACCTGAGGCTTTGACATATTAATCAAAAAATAGTTAGGACTATCTTCAGGTAACTGCTGTTGCCATTTTTCCAATAAATCCCCTTGCAGCAAAACCAATAGCGTCAATAGCATAAAGGATAATGAAAAAGCGGCTAATTGCGTCATGGTTTGGAAAGGCTGGCGTAATAAACGTGTCACCGCTAAACGGGCACTCAATTGCTTAAATTTAAATTGCTTTAAAAGCCATAATCCAAGCCAACCAATCACGCCAAGCAAGAAAGCAATGACGACGATACCTAATAAAATAGACCACAATAAAACACCCGTTCCGGCAAACAGAGTTAAAGCGCCAACAACAATCAATGCAACGATGGGTAAATAATAACGTAGTGGCCAACTAGGTGCCGTAGTACCACTTCTCAACACGCGGGAAGGTTGCGTTGACATTAATTGATGATAAGGGCGTAACCCCGTCAATAACGCGATGAGTAGTAAAGAGCCAACCGACCATAGCCATGGCATAAAGCTCGCATCAGGTAAACTTTTTGGTAATACCGGTGCTAAAATCTGCAACAATACTAATTCAAAGCCCCAACCGACCAGTGAGCCGACCACGATAGCCGCAACAATAATCACACCCCACTGCCCTATAATCCATTTACGTAATGCATGATTATCGGCACCTAAGGTTTTTAATACCGCAATTAGCGTATGTCGACTACGGCAATAATGTGTCATTGAAACCGCGACGGCAGAAATCGCCAATAATAGTGTTAATAATGCAGATAATAGTAAAAAGTTTTTTGCTCTCTCCATTGATTGAGATAGCGCACCATTATCTTGTTTTAAGCTATTCCAACGCTGGTCAGGTTTTAATAAGGGATCAAAGCGTTGTTGGTATTCATCAATTAATGCTTCATTACCCGCAAACATATAACGGTAAGTTAAGCGGCTTCCCGGCTGAACGGCACCAGTCGCTTCAACATCAGCAAGATTAATTAAAATACGCGGTGCAATTTGAAAAGGATTAAAACCACTGTCAGGCTCTTGAACTAATACACCGCTAATTGTAAAAGTGGCATCACCGACATCAATATTATCACCAACCTTGATACCCAAAAGCGCCAGCAACCTTGCATCTACTAACGCCGTGCCTTTCTCCGCTTTTAGCCCTGCGGGCTGAGTTTCTAGCTCACCATAGAGTGGATATAAGTTATCCGCGGCTTTTACCAACGCCAATTGAGGAGTATCACCTTCTGGGGCATAAGACATGGTGGTAAATTGCATTTGACGACTAAGTGTTAGCCCCATTCTTTTAGCTTCAGCTAGCCAATTTTCATCAACAGGATACGAGGCGCGTAGCACTAAATCACCGGCGATAAGATCACGACTTTGAGCATAAATACTTTTATCAATGCGATCACCAATACGCCCTAACGCCAGCACACAAGCCACCGCCAGCGCTAAAGAGAGCCAAACAATTAATAAAGCCGGCGAGCGCCACTCACGCCAAAACCAACGCCAGATCATGACTCCTCCTTAAGTTGCCCATCAACAAGACGTAATCTTCGCTGACAACGAGCGGCAAGCTCATTATCGTGGGTGACCAAAATTAATGTTGTGGCATAATCACGATTAAGGGAAAACAGTAAATCGGCAATTTTATCTCCCGTTTTTCGATCAAGATTACCTGTTGGCTCATCAGCAAACAGGATCGCCGGTTGGGTACAAAAAGCTCTTGCTAATGCAACACGTTGTTGCTCACCACCGGAAAGTTGTGCGGGCATATGATACAAGCGCTCACCCAAACCCAATTGTTTAAGTAAATCAACGGCTCGCGTATGGCTCTGTTTTTCTGACTCACCTTTTAATAACGCAGGAAGTTGCACATTCTCTAAGGCATTTAACGTTGGAATTAGCATAAAAGATTGAAAAACAAATCCGACATGTTGTGCACGTAATTTTGCCCGCTCTTCTTCATTCATTTCGGTCAGATCGTGTCCCATTAATTGCACACGACCAGCACCTCCATCATCTAATCCGGCAATAATACCTAAAAGTGTAGATTTGCCCGATCCTGACTCACCAATTAAAGCAATTGTCTGTGCAGACTCGACAACTAACTCAACACCCTGCAATATAGAGATCTGACTATCACCTTCTCCTACTTGTTTGGTTAACTGATGAACTTCAAGAACCTTTTCCGTCGACATACTTGTTTCCTTATCGTCATGATGATGTTTAGCTTTAAGTCTATCGCTGCTGATACCTTTTTGATCTTTGGTGACAGCCTAAGTGCCGGATATCGCCTTCCTATTGAAAGCGCATGGGCGCAACGCCTCGCGGATAAGTGGAAATTAACTTATCCTGAAATAAATGTCGTAAATGCAAGCATCAGTGGCGAAACCGCATTTCAAGGTCAAAATAGGCTCCCTGATTTATTAAAACAGCACCAACCTCGTTGGGTTTTGATTGAACTGGGTGCAAATGATGGCTTACAAGGCTACCCTATAGCCCAAACGAAAGAAGCGTTGCAAAACATCATTACCCAAGTAAAAGAAGCGGGAGCAACGCCACTCTTTATGCAAATTATGATTTCGCCTAATTATGGTAAACGCTATACGCAATCTTTTTCTGCGATTTACCCACAATTGGCGAAAGACAATGCTCTTGAGCTTATCCCATTTTATATGGAGCAAATAGCAGATAAACCTGAGTGGATGCAAAACGACAGCATTCACCCAAATGAAGCGGCTCAGCCTTTTATTGCTCAATGGATGGATAAAACCCTATCCCCTTACCTAACACGTTAAACTATTGTGACAGTAGTTAACCTAGATTAAATGAGATTAATTGTAAAATTATGCAAAAAACGGTATTGATTACAGGAAGTTCTAGTGGGATTGGACTATGTGCGGCAAAAACACTCAAGCAAAAAGGATATCGAGTACTGGCTGCTTGTCGCAAAGAAGATGATCTTAACCATATGGAAACATTGGGGTTTGAGCCTATTTTTCTTGATCTCGATGACGCAGAAAGTATCAAAAAAGCCATATTAGAAGTCATTCGCCTTACTAATGGGCGTTTATATGGATTATTTAATAATGGTGGTTTTGGGGTTTATGGTCCATTAAATGCGATTAGTCGCCAGCAAATGGAAAAACAATTTTCCACTAATTTCTTTGGCTTACATCAGCTTACTATGGGGTTACTGCCGGCGATGTTACCTCATGGCGAAGGACGTATTATTCAGACGAGCTCGGTAATGGGATTAATATCCACTCCCGGCCGAGGTGCTTATGCGGCGAGTAAATATGCCGTTGAAGCTTGGTCTGATGCATTAAGAATGGAACTTGCCTCTACGGGGATAAAAGTCAGTTTAATTGAGCCGGGTCCAATAAAAACACGCTTTACTGAAAATGTTAATCAAGCCCAACAAGATAAACCGGTAAAAAATCCGGGGATTGCGAGTCGTTTCACATTAACACCTGATGATGTAGTGAAAAAACTAATCCATGCTTTAGAAAGTCCAAGACCTAAGTTACGTTATCCTGTGACCTTACTCACTTATGCCGTCAAAGTGTTAAAACGACTCCTCCCTGATAGACTTATGGATAGGATCTTAAACGGCCAAAGTAACAAGGCTTGATTTTTGCAAAATTCATCCTTATTTATTAATGAAATAGCGTAATAAACAGCATTTATATTTAAAACTCTCAAAAAGGGATAAGTTAATGTTAGCAACTGCACATATTGTTGATGTAAATGAATCGAATATTCAGCAAGTTATAGAACAATCGATGACAAAACCGGTCATGATGTACTTCTATTCAGAGCGTAGTCCTCATTGTGCAGAGCTTGGGGCAACGTTGGATAAACTAGCGGCTGAATTTGCTGATCAGTTTGTATTAGCTAAATTAGATTGTGATGTTGAACAGATGATTGCCTCGCAATTTGGTCTACGTGCGATCCCAACTGTTTATATATTGCAAGAAGGTCGTCCTGTCGATGGGTTCCAAGGCCCACAACCTGAAGAAGCTATTCGCCAAATCCTTGCCAATATCTTACCTAAACCAGAAGAATTAAAAGCAGCGCAAGCTTCAGCACTATTAGCAGAAGGTAAAGCAGACGAAGCATTACCACTGTTAAAAGAAGCACACCAAATTGATCCTAAAAACAGTGAAATTACCTTAGCCCTCGCAGGTGCTTTAATTTCATTAAATAAACATAATGAAGCAGAAGAATTATTAGCCGCAATTCCATTGCAAGATCAAGATAGCTACTATCACAGTTTATTAGCTCAAATTGAACTGCAAAAACAAGCTGCCGACACACCTGAAATTCAGCAATTACAAGATAATTTTAATCAGCAACCTGACAATACTGAACTCGCTATTCAACTGGCGTTAAAACTGCATGAAGTGGCACGTAATGATGAAGCCCTTGAATTGCTATTTAATTTTCTGAAAAAAGATCTTAATGCCGGTGAAGGACAAGTTAAGAAAACCCTGATGGATATTTTATCTGCTTTAGGGACTAATGATAATCTAGCATCTAAATATCGCCGAATGGTGTATTCTTTACTTTATTAATATTCATTTTATTTATTAAAGCAGGCTAAGGACAGATACATGGAAATAGTTATTGGTATTATTATCTTATTCGCCATTATTTTAGTTTTAAGTGGTGTAAAAACCGTTCCACAAGGTTATCAGTGGACTGTCGAGCGTTTTGGACGTTATACACGTACCCTTGCTCCAGGCCTTCAACTCCTTATTCCATTTATTGACCGTATTGGTCGTCGTATTAATATGATGGAACAAGTATTAGATATCCCTTCTCAGGAAGTGATTTCTCGTGATAATGCCAATGTCAGTATTGATGCGGTCTGCTTTATTCAAGTTATCGATCCAGTAAAAGCTGCTTATGAGGTGAATAACCTAGAGCTTGCAATCATCAATCTAACGCTAACCAATATCCGTACTGTGTTAGGCTCTATGGAACTGGATGAAATTCTTTCACAACGTGATCAGATCAATAGCCGTTTATTACTGATTGTTGATGATGCAACTAACCCATGGGGTATTAAAATTACCCGTATTGAAATTCGTGATGTGCGCCCACCACAAGAGCTAATTTCAGCCATGAATGCGCAGATGAAAGCTGAGCGTACTAAGCGTGCTGATATTCTAGAAGCAGAAGGTATCCGTCAAGCGGCAATCTTAAAAGCGGAAGGTGAAAAACAAGGGCAAATCTTAAAAGCAGAAGGTGAACGTCAGTCTGCTTTCTTACAAGCCGAAGCCCGTGAGCGTGCAGCAGAAGCGGAAGCAAAAGCGACGCAAATGGTATCAGAAGCTATCGCTAAAGGGGATATGCAAGCCATTAACTACTTTATTGCACAAAAGTATACCGATGCCCTGTCACAAATTGGTTCTGCCGATAACAGCAAAGTTGTAATGATGCCATTAGAAGCCAGTAACTTAATGGGTGCAATTGGTGGTATTTCAGAATTATTAAATACCAAAAAAAGTGACTCAGGTAACAAGAGCAATTAATTATGATTGAATGGATTAGTGCTCAGCCAGCACTTTTCTGGCTTTGTCTTGGTGTCTTACTATTAATCGCCGAAATGCTGGGCACTGCAGGCTACTTACTATGGTCTGGTATGGCCGCATTATGTGTTGCATTAATCGCATGGATCTTACCTATTGGTTGGCCCATTCAAGGTATTCTATTTGCATTACTCACCGTTATTAGTGCAATCCTTTGGCGTATCTGGCTTAAACGCAAAAAGTTATCCAAAGAAGCAGAAAACCTAAACCAAAAAAGCCACCAACTTATTGGTATAAAAGCAGTTTTGTTATCGGATACTGAAAATGGTTTTAGTCGCATAAAGCTTGCTGATGGGAGTTGGCGAGTCTATTCTGACACGCCATTAAAAGCAGGTGATACAGTCAAAGTGATTGCTATTGATGGTATCACCTTGCACGTCACCTCATTTTCTCCCACCACTCGCTCGGCATCATCAACACAGCATGCTGCTGTTATTGATGATGACAACAACCAGAAAGATGATTGATGATTGGGCATTCCGCCCCATCATCGCCAGGGCATTCATTTGCTAATAAGAGAAGCCGTTGACGAATGGCATTTAATTCGTTAATGGTTTTCTCTATCTCAGCCACTTTCTTTAAGGTTGCCTCTTTCACATCAGCACTGTGACGTGAGGGATTACGTAATAACATCAGCAATGAACGACACTCTTCTAAACTAAACCCGACTTCACGAGCTTGCTTTAACAGTGTTAATTCTTCGATATGTTGTGGTAAATAGTATCGATAGCCATTTTCACCCCGATGAGGTGGGGTTATCAGATCTTTTTCCTCATAAAAACGGATTGCTTTTGTCGTCAAACCGGTTTTGGTTGCGATTTCACTAATATTCAAAATTCCCCCTTGACCTTCCCCTTGCGGAAAGGTTTAGCCTTTATCTCAGATAAGAAAAAACCTTTTCAAGAAAGCAAGTTATCCCATATTACGCCATAATAGAGGTAATCGCTTTTTATTTGGAGATATTGACCATGGCAAAAACTACGCTACTCGCACTACAAGGGCTTTCATGCTCCCACTGTGTTAACAGTGTAAAAAAATCACTTGATGCCCGCAATGATATAGAACAGTCCACGGTGACTATTCAATACGCTAAAATTGACAGCGACGCAACTGTTGAAAGCTTAATCAAAACCATTGAAGAAGCCGGATATGAAGCTCATCTAGCCACTCAAGCTGATGTAAAACTAAATTTGAGTGGACTTAACTGTATGAAATGCGTTGGTAAAACAGAAAATGCGTTATTAGCCGTTGACGGTGTTGTTGCGGTCAATGTAGACAAAACATCAGCTGAAATTTTTGGTACAGCAAACGCAAAAGATTTAATTGCCGCCGTTGTTGCTGAAGGTTTTGAAGCCTCATTAGCAAACGAAGAAGAAAATAAACCAAAAACGATTGAACTGACTTTATCAGGCTTAAATTGTGGTCATTGTATTAATTCAGTGAAGAAAGCTCTTGAAGGGACTGATGGGGTAGAAAGTGCACAAGTGGAATTAACTCATGCCACAGTAACAGGTACGGCAAACACAGAGCGTGTGATCACAGCCATTCAAGATGCTGGTTATGATGCAAAATTAGCAGGAGCCAACCACCCAAAAACTGAGCCGCTGACGCAAACGGATGCACCACTGGAAGCATCGTCAGCGGCGATTTGTGATATTCCAGTAGAAGAAGCCATCCTTGATAATAATAATGCTGATATCAGTATCGATGATGATAGCACTCAGCTATTAATCGACGGTATGACTTGTGCAAGCTGTGTTAGCAAAGTACAAAAAGCCTTACAAAGTGTTTCCGGTGTTGAAAATGCACGTGTTAATTTGGCTGAACGTAGCGCACTTGTAACCGGTCATGTTAATCATGATGACCTGATTAATGCGGTCGAAAAAGCAGGCTATGGGGCAGAAATTATTCAAGATGATGTAAAACGTAGAGAGCGTCAACAAGAAGTCGCTGTTGCTAATATGAAGCGTTTTCGCTGGCAAGCAGCCTTAGCCTTAGTCGTTGGTATTCCTGTAATGGTATGGGGAATGATCGGCGATAATATGATGTTAACGGAAGCTAATCATAATATCTGGTTAACTATCGGTATTATTACACTTGTTGTGATGATAGCTGCAGGTGGGCACTTTTATCGTAATGCGTGGCAAAGCCTAAAAAACGGCAGTGCCACCATGGACACGCTCGTTGCGTTAGGTACAGGGGCGGCTTGGCTCTATTCAATTAGTGTTAACTTATGGCCAGAGGTGTTTCCTGCCCAAGCAAGACATCTCTATTACGAGGCCAGTGCGATGATCATTGGTTTGATAAACCTTGGTCATATGCTTGAACAAAGAGCCCGTCAGCGCTCCTCTAAAGCATTAGAGCGTCTATTAGACTTAACACCACCAACAGCAAGAGTAGTAACGGATAATGGCGAAGTTGAATGCCCATTAGCGGATGTGAAACAAGGTATGATCTTGCGTTTAGCAACCGGTGATAAAGTTCCCGTTGATGGTGAAATCACCCAAGGTGAAGTGTGGATGGATGAGGCAATGTTAACTGGTGAGCCAATTCCACAACAAAAAAGCCTTGGTGATACTATTCATGCAGGTACTACCGTGCAAGATGGCTCAGTGCTGTTTAAAGCTGCAGCAGTAGGCAGTCAAACTACCCTTGCCAGAATTATCAAACTGGTACGTCAAGCACAAAGCAGTAAACCCGAAATAGGTCAATTAGCAGATAAAATTTCCAGTGTATTTGTTCCTATCGTCGTCGTTATTGCGTTAATTGCAGGGGCTATTTGGTACTTTTTTGGTCCTTCACCACAGATTACTTATGCACTCGTCATTATCACAACGGTATTAATTATCGCTTGTCCTTGTGCTCTAGGATTAGCGACCCCCATGTCGATCATTTCAGGTGTGGGACGTGCCGCAGAATATGGCGTATTAGTGCGTGATGCGGATGCATTACAACAAGCAAGCCAATTAGATACCTTAGTTTTTGATAAAACAGGTACCTTAACTGAAGGCATGCCACAAGTAACTGAGATCCACACATTCAATCAGATAAGTGAAACTCAAGCGCTAGCATTAGCAGGCGCACTAGAAAGTGGCTCTAATCATCCATTAGCAAAAGCGATTTTAACCAAAGCTGAAGGCATTAAATTACCGCAAATAAACCAATTTCGAACCCTTGCTGGTATGGGATTAAGTGGTGAAATTGACGGCAATATTGTGCTGTTAGGTAATCCTAAACTAATGAAAGAATCTGGCATTGATATAAGTGAGATAACCCCCCTAATAGAAAACCAATCAGCGAAAGGGGTAACCCCCGTCTTATTGGCGCAAAATGGGAAAATAGCGGCCCTACTTTCTATTCGTGATCCACTACGAGAAGATACCGTCAGTGCATTACAGCGTCTACATCATCAAGGTTATCGTTTGGTCATGTTAACTGGAGATAACCCTATTACAGCCAATGCGATAGCTAAAGAAGCAGGTATTGATCAAGTGATTGCAGGCGTTATGCCAGAAGGTAAAGCGCAAGCGATTAGTCAACTACAGGCAGAAGGTCGTCGCGTAGCAATGATTGGGGATGGTATTAACGATGCCCCAGCACTGGCTAAAGCAGACGTTGGTATTGCGATGGGTGGTGGCAGTGATATCGCCATTGAAACTGCGGCCATTACCTTAATGCGCCATAGCTTACATGGTGTTGCTGATGCGGTTGAGATCTCAAAAGGCACACTGCGCAATATGAAACAAAACTTGTTTGGTGCATTTATATATAACAGTTTAGGCATTCCTATCGCTGCCGGTATCTTATATCCTTTTACCGGTACATTATTAAACCCTGTGGTTGCAGGGGCTGCCATGGCCTTATCATCAATCACTGTCGTCAGTAATGCCAACCGATTATTACGTTTTAAACCGAAAAAATAGTCGCAATTAATCAGTCAAATACAGCCTCTTCTATCT
>NZ_CAWQOK010000148.1:0-82120 GCF_963896075.1 Proteus sp. G4415 | reverse complement strand
AAAAAACCCCAGATTATTCTTATACCAAAGCTACAAAAAGTCATAATATTCACTATGTTAAATAATGAGTGTAAGTGATGCTATCATCATCACTGGCTGTTCATTTATTTAACTATTCTGAGTTAGCCCACATTAAGTATGATATTATACTAACAATAGAATGAGTCATTCATTCTATTGTTTTTTATTTATAATCATCAACTATCATTAAAGAAATTATTTTGTTCGATTTGAGACTATTACTGCTACATCAAATTCTTCAATAATCCTCACTTATTCAAGATAAAATATTACTAATTTAATATCTGTAAATAGTATTTTTTTCTCAAAATTTACACCCACTTAGGAAATTCAGAAAACATTTTCTCCAATAGATTCAGTATGATCAAAGCATCAAAATTACAATATAACGCCTTGAATTATTAAACTATTTATTGGACATAATGCAATGAAAGAACAATTATCTTCCTACTGGAAAATATTAATTGAAGCTGTTAAGCAACAAGTGAAGCCAGCTTTAGGTTGTACCGAACCCATTTCACTTGCATTAGCTGCTGCCACTGCAGCTCGTTATCTGCAACATAATATCACCCGTATTAGCGCAGAGGTTTCTCCTAACTTAATGAAAAACGGAATGGGAGTGACTGTACCGGGCACGGGTATGGTGGGATTATCTATTGCGGCTAGTTTAGGGGCTGTTGCTGGAGATAGTGAAGCAGGTCTAGAAGTATTAAAAAATGCCACACCAGAACAAGTTGAGTTGAGTAAAAATCTATTAAATTCAGGCATTGTCTGCGTATCAATAAAAAAAGCCTGCCAAGAGGTGCTTTACTCTGAGGTTACCGTTGAAGATGGTGAAAACAGTGCCACCGTCATTATTGCAGGTGATCATACTAATATTGTTAAAATTATCCATAATGGTCAGGTGGTGCTTGATAAATTATCATCACAATCTGAACAAACGGCCTCACCTTGCCAAATTAAGCAAGCCTTAACCAACACTAACACACGAGAAATCTATCAGTTTATTACTCAAGCTCCTGTAGAAGAAATTTCTTTTATTTTGCAATCGGCGCAATTAAATGACGCATTATCAAAAGAAGGCTTGAACAATACTTACGGTTTGCATATTGGTCAAACCTTACAACGCCAGCAACAACGTGGCTTGTTAGCTAAAGATCTGCTTTCTGAAATTATGATCCGCACTTCAGCGGCTTCTGATGCACGTATGGGCGGTGCCGTACTCCCCGCAATGAGTAACTCAGGTTCAGGAAATCAAGGTATTGCAGCTACAATGCCTGTTGTGGTGGTTGCTGAATATTTACAGGTTAGTGAAGAAAAAATGGCAAGAGCATTAATGCTTTCACATTTATTAGCCATTTATATTCACCACAAATTCCCGGCACTCTCCGCACTATGTGCTGCAACAACCGCATCAATGGGAGCTGCTGGTGCTATTGCGTGGTTAATGGAAGAACGCTATGAACCCATGGCAATGGCAATTAGTAGTATGATTGGCGATATTAGTGGCGTGATTTGTGATGGTGCCTCTAACAGTTGTGCGATGAAAGTGTCGACAGGAGCAAGTGCCGCTTATAAAGCGGTATTAATGGCGCTAGATGATACCTGTGTGACGGGTAATGACGGCATTGTCACTCATGATGTTGATATGACAATCGAGAATCTTTGTGCATTAGCTAGTCGAGCAATGCAACATACTGATGTACAAATTATTGAAATTATGGAATATAAAGCTGTTGCTAATGGCTAATTAGTATAAAAAAACACCCCATAATGGTTATTATGGGGTGAAACATAAGATCCCAGGAACAGGATCCTCCTCAAGTCCAGGAGTATGATTAATATTCGTTACTGCTATTTACTGCTTACTACTTACTGATATTACATCACTACCAACAAACACTTTTCTCAAACAATCGCTATTACTCATATTCTTTAGTGTTATGCATTAACGCATCGAAACTGGCTTTTATTTCTTCTTCAGGCAGATGAATACCAATAAAGACTAAGGTGCTTTGACGAGTTTCATTCTCTTGCCAAGGTCTATCCCAATCAGCGCTATATAATCGTTGCACTCCTTGGAATAACAACCGGTTAGGACTATCTTTAATATTTAAGATCCCCTTATAACGTAATAAGTTATCGGCAAAGCTCAATAACAAAGACTCCATAACATCAGAGACTGCTTGTAACTCAACGGGATAATCAAAATTTAGTACAATAGACTGAATATCATCTTGTTTTTCTGGCTGAAAACGAAACAGGGGTTGCTTGATCTCTAAAGTATCATTCAACATAAAGCCTTTTACGTTAAACAATAGTGCTAAATCAATGTTCCCATTGATCACCGTATAGGTAGGCGCTCTAGCATTAATACGTCTTAAACGAGCAAGTAATTGTTGGCTCGCAGGTTGAATATCTGTTTTAGTTAATAGAATGCGATCCGCATAACCAATTTGAGATTGAGCAATAGCAAATTGATCTAACTGTTGCTGAGCATGGATTGTATCAACCAGTGTAATAATGCCATCTAATAAATAGCGTTGGCAGATCACTTCATGAGAAAAAAATGTTTGTGTGATAGGCCCCGGATCAGCCATCCCTGTACACTCAATCACTAGGCGATCAAACACAATGTCACCACGATCAAGACTATCGCAGAGATCGAGCAAAGTATCTTCAAGCTCATTCGATTTACTACAACAGATACAACCATTGGTGAGTGTTTTTATTTGTGTTGCTCTATCACCAATAATTTCATCATCGATAGGCACTTCACCAAATTCATTTTCAATCACCGCAATTTTATAGCCATGCTCCTCATTAAGCATATGGCGTAAAAGCGTTGTTTTTCCCGATCCTAAAAAGCCAGTCAATATTGTTACTGCAATAGGTTCCATTATTTGTCTCCTTTACAGATTATTAGCAACAGCGGAAACCACCTTTACCATCACCGCCACCATAACGGGCTTCCTGACGTTCACGGAAAAACTCGTTATAGGTCATCACTGGTTTATCAGGATGGTTGTCCTTCATGTGCTGCACATAGTTATCATAATCAGGAATACCTATTAACATACGAGCGGCTTGTCCTAGATATTTTCCAGCTTGCCCTAAATTACCAAACATAAGTTTCTCCTAAGCCCCGCACTCATTAAGTGAGTACGGGGGTTTTTAGCCTATTCGCCTAAGATTAATGACCTGAAGATATCTTCACATCTTTTGGCATAGGTACGTATGGTGTTTCTTGTGCTGACTCTTTCGGATTTTTACGTGCTTTCATTGCGGTACGGATACCGTAGAAAATAATGCTGTAAACAACCACTAAGAACAGAATACTTAAACCTGCATTGGTGTAGTTATTAATCACAATGTGGTTCATATTGGTGATTTCTGCGGCAGTAAGATCTGCCCCACCGGCTAAGATTTTCGCTTTGTACTCATTAGCAAGATAGAAGAAACCTTCCATTTGCGGATCATTACTGAGCAGTTTTAATCCTAGCGCCCATGTTGTACAAATTAATAACCATACCGCAGGAATAACGGTTACCCAGATGTATTTCGTTCTCTTCATCTTGATTAAGATGACCGTACCTAAAACAAGTGCAACAGCCGCTAACATCTGATTGGAGATCCCAAACAGTGGCCATAAGCTCTTAACACCACCCAGTGGGTCAACAACACCTTGGTACAATAGATAACCCCATAAACCGACACAACCTGCTGTACCGATAACACCAGCAATAAAAGAGTCTGTTTTCTTCAAGTATGGGATAAAATTACCTAACAAGTCTTGCAGCATAAAACGACCAGAACGAGTTCCTGCATCTAATGCCGTTAAAATAAAGAGTGCTTCAAATAAGATCCCAAAGTGATACCAGAAGCCCATATCCGCCGCAGGTAAAATTTTATGGAACACCATAGCAATACCCACCGCTAATGTAGGTGCACCACCAGCACGATTGAGTACAGAAGGCTCACCTATATCTTTGGCGGTTTGTAAAATCTCATCAGGCGAGATAACAAAGCCCCATGAGCTAACTGTCGCAGCCGCGTGTACGGTGACATCTTTTAATTGATCCATAATCATTGCGGTGTTTTCACCCCCTAACTCATGCAGATTTGGCATTGTAATGCCTAATCCGGCAGGCGGTGTATTCATCGCAAAATAGAGACCTGGTTCAATAATAGAGGCGGCCACTAACGCCATGATCGCAACAAATGATTCCATTAACATTGCACCATAACCAATAAAACGTGCATCCATTTCATTGGCGATCAATTTAGGCGTTGTACCTGATGCAATCAGTGCGTGGAAACCAGAAACTGCACCACAAGCAATAGTAATAAATAAGAATGGGAATAGAGCCCCTTTCCATAATGGTCCTGTACCATCAATATATTGGGTCATCGCTGGCATTTTTAACTCAGGATTTAGAATAACAATCCCGATAGCTAAACCAACAATTACACCAATTTTTAGGAAAGTCGCTAAATAATCACGAGGGGCTAAAATCAGCCATACTGGCAGTAAAGCAGAGATAAACGCATAACCAATCAACCCAAAAGTAATAGTGGTGTCTTTAAAGGTTAATGCAGGCCCCCAGTAAGGATCACTCGCGATAACGCCACCAAACCAAATAGCGGCAATCAGTAAAACAATACCAATAACAGAAACTTCACCCACACGACCTGGGCGAATATAGCGCATATAGATCCCCATAAATAGGGCAATAGGTACTGTTGAACAGACGGTGAATACTCCCCAAGGACTTTCTGCTAATGCTTTCACTACAATCAGGGCTAGCACCGCAAGAATGATGATCATGATAAGGAAACAGCCGAACAGCGCGATAGTTCCCGGTACAGGCCCCATCTCTTTCTTTATCATCTCACCGAGAGAGTTACCATTACGGCGCGTCGAAATAAACAGCACCATAAAGTCTTGTACGGCTCCAGCAAGTACCACCCCAGCTAATAACCACAATGTACCGGGTAAATAACCCATTTGGGCAGCCAATACTGGCCCAACAAGTGGTCCAGCACCCGCAATAGCGGCAAAGTGGTGACCAAAGAGGACATAACGATTAGTTGGAACATAGTTCAAACCATCATTATTAATTACTGAAGGAGTGGCTCGAGTAGGATCGAGCTTCATTACTTTTTGAGCAATATAAAGACTGTAATAACGATAAGCGACTAAGTAGACCGCAACAGAAGCAACAACTATCCATAATGCACTGACGTGTTCACCACGGCGTAGTGCAACCACTGACAGACAAAAAGCACCAATAATCCCGAGGATCACCCAAGGTATGTGCTTAAGAAATGTATTTTTGTTCATGAGACACCTTTTTTTCAGGCAAGACCGAACAGCCAAAGAGTAGTACGGGACAATTGATAATAATTTGAGCGAATATGAAAATAATGACCCGCAGTGACATCATATGAAGAATGTCTGATGAATAGTGTTATTAAATCGCTAAACGGTTATATAGTGAGTTAAGCGGTCTATTTTCTCAGTTGAGTGGTTTTACTGATGTTAAAAGGTATTTTTTTTGTGATCGAGATAACAAATTTATGACTATCAATAAGTTAGAAAACTATTAATTACATAAAAAATCTTTTTTATTATACAAAAAAGGGAGATTTAGATCACAAATAAGCAACAAATAGTCATTATTAATATAATTGAGGCAATATTAACAATATCAGTCAAGGTGACAGTAAAATCAAAAAAAAAGCACCTCATTATATTGATAACAAGGTGCTTTTTTATTAAATCTTTTGTGTATTAATAGTGGATCTTCTGGCGTCCCGCGATAGAGTGTGACAACGTGGTACCATCCACCATTTCTAATTCACCACCAACAGGCACGCCATGTGCTATTCTGCTAGCAGCAATATCATATTGAGCGCATATCTCAGCAATATAGTTTGCTGTAGCTTCACCTTCCACCGTAGGATTGGTGGCTAAAATCACTTCTGATATAGGCTCTTGGCTTAGACGCTCTTCAAGTCTATCTAAGCCAATATCCATGGGACCAATGCCATCTAGCGGAGATAGATGTCCCATTAATACAAAGTATCGACCTGCAAACTGCCCTGTCTGCTCGATAGCATGAATATCTGCCGGGCTTTCCACTACGCATATCTGACCATTTTGCTGACGTCGAGCATTAGCACAGATCGTACAACGCTCTTCTTCAGTAAATGTTCGACAATCACAACAGTGACCAATTTCAGACATTGCACGCGTTAATGCTTGTGCAAGTCGCATTCCTCCGCTTCTATCACGTTGAAGCAGATGAAAAGCCATTCGTTGCGCTGATTTTGGTCCAACGCCGGGTAAACAACGCAACGCTTCCATTAATGATTCAAGAAGAGGGCTAGTTTGCATTAGAATGGCATCTTAAAGCCTGGTGGCAATTGCATACCATTAGAGACTGATGCCATCTTCTCTTTTTGTGTCTCTTCAATGCGACGTGCAGCATCATTAAAGGCGGCAGCAATCAGATCTTCTAACATCTCTTTGTCATCTTCTAGCAGACTAGGATCTATTTCAACACGACGGCAATTATGAGCACCATTGATAGTGATCTTCACTAAGCCAGCACCAGATTCACCGGTGACTTCTAAGTTAGCGATCTCTTCTTGCATTTGCTGCATTTTTTCTTGCATCTGTTGGGCCTGTTTCATCAGATTGCCCAAACCACCTTTTCCGAACATAATTGTCTCTCTTTGTAAAAGCTACGCTGTATAGAAATATACAACATGTTGCGATTAAACAGGCCGGATACTCTCTTCATCCAATTCAGCATCAAAATAGTGCTGTAATGTCTGAATGGTTTTATCCGTAGTAATCGATTGACGCGCTAACGCCAACTTCTCTTCATAAATGGCTTGTCGCCATTCTAACGGCGTTTTAACCGTTAGATTATCATCTTCTATAATTGTGAGTGAAATTGCTTTTCCATGCAATTCACTTAGCGCATTTGTCAGTGTTCGTAGTGCATTTGCTGAATTTAAATGTTTCTGCTTACTGCGTAAATGCAAAATGATCGTTTCTTCACCGACCGTCTCTTTATAGGCATTTAACGCTAACTGCTGCACTAACTTCGGCAATGGCATTTTAGCTATTTCCGCCGCCCACTCGTCCCGCTGTTGCGACTCTTGCGCAATTTTAGCGGCTAATTCAGGCGTTTTTTCATACTCAAGAACTTCTTTGATCTCTTTCGGTGAAGAGACCACGGGCTCAGTTACTTGTGCCTGTGGATTTTGTGGCTTCCATTGATAAGCTTCTTTTTTCTTTTTCTCGACTGCAACAGATGACCGTTTTTCATTAACCCTTTGCTGGCGTTTTTCACTGACGGCTGCTAGCCGCTCTAATGCACTAGCAGCCGGCTTAGCCTGTTTAGGCGTCGCCGGTTGAGGCTTTTTTGGTGGCGTCTCTTGCTCGGCTCCCCTTATGGCTTGCCGTGCTCTTAACAGTTGTGCCGCAGGGCTATTTCCTAATGTAGCACTGTTTTCTGGCGACGGTGATACTTTAGGTGTCGCCGTTGCCATATTGCTTCTCACTTGAGGCGCCGATGTTTCAACTCGCTGTTGATTCGGCTGTGATGCTAAAGGCAATGTTTGCGCTAAAGGAGCCGTAGGGATTTCATCAATGACAGTTTTAGGATGAAAAGCAAGCGCCCTGAGAAGGGTCATTTCTACACCCATACGTCTGTCTGGCGCATAAGCCAGCTCTTTTCGCCCAACTAATAAAGTTTGATAATAAAGTTGTAAATCTTGTGGCGACACTGATTTGGCTAATAAACGTAAACGCTCTTGTGTAAATTGCTCTTGGGGATTATTTTCACTCGGCAAAAGTTGTAACATCGCAATTTGATGTAATAATGAGAGCGTTTCGACTAAAAAGTTTTCCCAATCCGTTCCTCTTAAAGCAACCTCATTAACCAACGACATCACTTGTTGGCCATCTACTTTTACTAAAGCTTCAATCAGTGCTAATGGTTGTGCATCATCAATCGTGCCTAGCATACGACTAACGACTTCTGTACTTACAATACCTTCGCCACTCGCAATTGCTTGGTCGGTTAGGCTTAATGCGTCACGCATACTTCCATCTGCTGCACGGGCAATTAATTGGCGTGCTCGCACATCATTTTCAATGTGTTCTGCGGATAGTACTTTCTCAAGCTGTGTCGCTATTTGGTCAACATCAAGTGCCCGCAGGTGAAATTGCAAACAACGAGATAAGATAGTAACAGGTAGTTTTTGAGGATCTGTGGTAGCCAACAGGAATTTAACGTGTTCAGGTGGCTCTTCTAACGTTTTAAGTAACGCATTAAAACTATGACGAGAAAGCATATGCACTTCGTCAATAAGATAGACTTTAAAACGACCACGAGCCGGCGCATATTGAACATTATCGAGTAGCTCTCGTGTATCTTCAACTTTCGTTCTTGATGCCGCATCGATTTCTATTAAATCAACAAAACGCCCTTGCTCTATCTCAAGGCAATTAGCACATTTACCACAAGGTTTACTGGTTATGCCTGTTTCGCAATTCAGCCCTTTAGCAAATAGACGGGCGATCGTCGTTTTTCCAACACCGCGAGTGCCAGAAAAAAGATAAGCATGATGTAACCTTTGGTGATCAAGACCATTAGCCAATGCGGTCAAAACATGACGTTGACCGACAACATCGTTAAAAGTTTGTGGGCGCCACTTTCGGGCAAGTACCTGATAGCTCATTGATTCCGCTAAATATGAACAAGATTTATCTCTATGCTAACACAGGGATAGCCTATTGAGCGAGATCTGTAGGAAACAAATGAGATATTGATGAAATTATCCACACACTTTAAAGCGGTGACTATTGTGCGGGCTCAATGTATTGGGTCATACATTTTGATACACCCGCACGATGATGGGCATTTACCAGCAAATGCATTAAGCATCTGATTGACACTAAAAAAGCATTAATGCCCTGGGAAATTAACTAATGTGAAGCTATGGATCCCTTCTTTTTCTAGACGCTCAATACCGCCTAAATCAGGTAAACAGATAATAAATGCAGCTTCTGTTACAGTTCCACCTAAACGACGAATAAGACGAGCAGTCGCTTCGATAGTACCACCAGTTGCTAATAAGTCATCAACCATTAATACTTTATCTTTATCCGTAATGCTGTCTTTATGGATCTCTAATGTATCTGTACCGTACTCTAGATCATAAGTTTCACTAAGCGTCTCACGAGGCAATTTACCTTTTTTACGCACTGGCACAAAACCCACACCTAAACGTAAAGCAACAGGGGCACCAAATAAGAACCCGCGGGCTTCGGTACCTACAACTTTAGTGATACCCTGACCTTGATAGTGCTCAACTAATAAATCAATCGTTGCCTGATATGCCGCGGGATTATCCAGTAATGTCGTAATATCACGGAATAAGATCCCTTCTTTAGGGTAATCAGGAATGGTTTCAATGCTGTCTTTAATAAATTGCAGTTGTTGCGCGTTAGCAGTCATAATCAGTGCCATAATAAAAAACGAAACGATAGAATCTATGCAATATGCCGTTAAAATGCAACAGAAAGCCAGTGAACAACTCTTTTTTGTTGCTTTAAGTCAATTCATGTTTTTAGCAAAACAGGTACAAAGCCCAAATGAAAAAAACAGATCCATTGAGTTTGTTTAAAAAACAGATCGACAATCTCGCCGAAACCTTAGCGCCAATTGCAAACAAAAAAATTGCAGCACCTTGCTTCGACACAGCACTATTTCACCACCGCAGTGATTCTCTTGGTGGTTATATGCAACAGATCCGCGATAATTTTACTCAGTTAATAACTTGTGTTGAGGCACAACGTAGCCAGCAAGTTAAGTTTCTGGCAACACAAATCCTACAACAAATTGAAGCATTAACTCGTGAATTATCGACACAAACACTAAGAAAGCAAGAAAACCAGCTTAGTCAACGCAAAAAAAGTGTCGATTTATACCAAAAACTTGCCCAACATCAGGATTACGAGCGCCGATTACAGTCGATGATCCAAGATAGAGAGCTTGCTTTAACTCAAGCACAAAGCTTTGTACGCCAACAAGAATTACAAAAAGAGATTGCTGCACTTGAAAATCGCCTAGCGCGTTGTAAAAGTGCCCTAGTTTCTATAGAAAAGAGTATTGAACGACAAGAAGATAAATATTAATCGGAGCCATAATGGAATTAAAAGATGCCCCTAAATCAGTTCAGTTAGCGGTTGATTTGATTTACTTATTTGAAACCAATCATATTGATCCCAACACCGTACTTGAGGCACTGGAAATTGTACGAGTTGATTATGAGAAAAAACGAGATAATCAAACCGCTAACTAAACATCTTACTATTTAATTAAATGGCGTATTCGCTTCAGGTGTTGAACCATCAAGAGGGCCTTTTTTTATTTCTTGCACTTCTTCCCCTTGTTTATTATGCAGATACACTTCTAATTGGTTAAACGCGATATTGATATCATTTTCATTGCAAAGTTTATCAATAGCGCGGTTGACTTCGTCGATAGCAGTATTTCTATCCCCAAGCGTTCTAACATAAAAACGTAATTCATGATTTAACGTGCTAGCCCCAAATTCGGTAAACAGCACCACAGGCTCTGGCTCAGTCATCACTTTGGGATTATCTTTTGCTGCTTTCATTAAAATGGTTTTCACTTTATCCAGATCAGAACCATAAGCAACACCGACTTGAATGATAATACGTGTGACAGTATCAGATAATGTCCAGTTGATCAGTCGTTCAGTCACAAAGGCTTTATTCGGGATAATAACCTCTTTGCGATCAAAGTCCGTTACCGTGGTTGCTCGGATACGAATACGACTCACTGTTCCAGAATAAGAGCCAATTGTCACCGTATCACCAATTCTGACCGGTCTTTCAAATAAGATAATTATCCCTGAAACAAAGTTAGCGAATATTTCTTGTAAACCAAACCCTAAACCAACCGTTAAGGCTGCCGCCAACCATTGTAGTTTTTCCCATGCTACGCCTAATATCCCCAGCGAAACAATTGTACCTATCGCAATAATAATATAGGTCAGAATAGTCGTAATGGCATAAGAAGCGCCTTGCTGTAATTTAATTCTTGAAAGAATAAGAACTTCGAGTAAACCCGGTAGGTTTCTTATCATAAACCAAGAGATAGCCATAATGGCAAAAGAGAGGAGTAAGTCAGCAACCGTCACTGCTTTAACCACATTACCTAACTCTGTAGGCAAATTATAATGCCAAAGCGTAATACCATCTAAGTAAGTAAAGATTGTAATAAAGTCAGACCAAATACCATAAAAACTGGAAGCAAAGATAATAAATAAGATCATTGTGGTTAATCTTAATGATTGTTGGTTTATCTGCTCCATATCCATCGGTGGCTCTTGGATTGGCTCGAGAGTGTTATCGTCCCCCTCTTTTTTCTCTTTAAGCATCGCTTGTCGGCGCTCTAGCGCTCGACGATACGCCAGTCGTCTTGCAGCAACAGTAAGGCCGCGTAAACTCGCGTGGTAAGCAATAAACCACAACATAAGTAGATATAAACTATCAATCCAACGATTGGCTAAACGTAGTGCGGTGTAATAATAACCAAAAATAACTAACCCCATTAAAAGTAAAGGCGAGAAAGTTAATAAGGTGATAACCACCGTTCTCACAACATGATTACCCTTTTCTTGCCACATTTCACGACAAAAAGGTAATGCACACAGACTAATAAAAAAGAGTGAAATAATTGTCACTAATTGACCAATCACATCACCCACTAACAATAATGGGTTATTAATACCATAAGCGGAAAGTAAAATAATTGGCAACATGGGAAGCGATAAACGTAATAAACGTTTACGATTTTGTTGTACTCGCTCTAGGGGGATCTTAAAGTGATTAACGGCCACTCCATTATCCGACATTAAACGATAAGACCACTCAAACATCAGCCAAAATACCGCAAACTGCCAAGTAAAAGACCAGATAAACTCTTGTTGCACATTAAAGCTATTAATTAGCCAATATCCTATCGCTAACACAATACAAGAAAGGGGTAATGTTTTTAAGAAAACAATCCCTAAAGCCAATGGAGTATGTAACTGCGTATCTTTATTAAGCTTATTAATATCAGCACTTAATTTATCAAACTGCTTATCAAATTTTTTACGTTGCCAAATCAGTATGCTACTGAACAAAACTAGCGCAATCAGCACAGGATATGATTTTTTAGCCCCGGTCAACAGATTTTCATTTGACCAGTTGAGTTTAAAACTTTGAAATTCAGCCACTGCCTGATCTGGAAAGGTTGAGAACCAACTGAGGTTAATCGGTTTATTACTGCTTACCCAGAATATTTGTTGCGCTAAGGTGTTTTCTAATGAACTCACCACACTACGTAGCTGTTGCTGATCCATCTGTAAATTAATAGATTCAGAAATTTGGCTACCCAGTTGATTATTGAGCTTATCCAGTAGATCTCGTCGCGCATCAATCAGTTGTAATAATGCATTATGTAGCTCTTTTAGCTCATTTTTATCAGTAATTTCCGGATGTGCGGCTTGGTACTCTTGCATTAATTGGTCGATATAGAGATTCGGCTGAAAAATCTGATCTCTTTGTTTATTGATTTCAAACTGTTCTAAACGTAAGTCAGCAATTTTATCCGGTAACTTATTGATAAAGATATCATCAGGTAGCTCAATTTGCTCTTCAAATAGAATACGAGAGAGCAACAGACTCCCTTTCAATACATCAATTTGCTCTTTAAGATTGCGCTCTGATTGGATAGCTCTATCTAGGCGGTTTTTGACCATTAAACTATGGCGATTTAACTCATTATTATTTTGTGTAGTAATAATCAGCTTATCGCTGAGTTTTTTATTAATATCAGCTTGAGCTAAATAAAAAGCGTTATTTTTAATCGCCTGATTACTCAGCTCTGCCGTCTGCGCCTCTTTGGCAACCTCTTCTGAACTGTCTAAACGTTTATCACTTAAGATCTCTTGCAGTAGTTGAGCATGCTCTTGAGAGAGGTCAATATAGGCTGAACTATAATCACGCTGTAATTGTAATAAGCTTTGTAGCTGTACATTAGATTGCAGTGTTCGTTTTTGAAAACTGTTTTGTTGTTGCAAATAATATTGTTCTAATTGTAAAAGTTGCACAGAAGAAGATCGCATTTGAGCTTTATCTGCACTGCTTTTATTTAATGCAATTCGTATTTGTTGCAATCTTTCTGAGTTATTAAATAAAACAGATTGCGCCCTTTCTGGTTGCGTTTGTAAAACAATAAGCTCATTACTGTAATTGGCTAAATCTTCCTGTGCTTTCGCTAAGGATTGTAAAACCTCTTCTAATTGCGACTCTAAAGTTGCAAGCGGTAGACTCTCTAAAGATTGACGGTAGTCATCAACTTCTTTGTTTGCTATTTTCTGTTTTAATTGACTTAATTGATTTTGAATACTGCGTAGCTTTTCTGGTAATTGCTCTACTGTCTTATTATAGTCGTCTGCTTTTTTCTCTAGTTGTTGAATATTATCAAGAAGTAGCAATGCCTGCTCTAGATCACCAATAGTGAGTTTATCTTCGGCACTTAAGTCACTACGTTTATTTAATAAATTAAGCTGGTTTTGAATACTTTCTTTGGTGGGTAAATTATTGCTGACTGTTTCTGCTTTAGCCGGGGTAAAAAGTATATTTCCTAACAAAACAAAGAGGATAGAGACAATAAATATTGTCGAAATAAAATGATTTAATCGAATAAAAACGTTAGATCCACGCATATTGAGCAACTTGTTCAATGAATATTGAAAAACTGCCTCTTAGTATAATCCAATTACTTGAAATTGGCAGTGTCATTAGAACAAGTCGCCTAGATGTTTCTCCCCTGAGAAAACAGAATATTGATCAGAAAGTCAAAATCTTATCCGCGTCGAGAGTCCATTGTGCTAAGTCCACCAATGTCCCAAGTTCAGCACCATCCACTAAAGGTAATTCACTGATACCACGAGTATCTGTACAGGTTTTGCATAACTTAACAGGGACGTTTTGTGCCGTTAAAATTTCTAACATTTGTTGGAGGTTGTAACCTTCTTTGGGTTGCTGATGAGCCAGTGCACCGGTTACCGCATCAGACATTAAAAAGATATTTAATTGCGTTTCTGGATGTTGCTCTTTTAAAGTAATAGATAAACGCAGTGCGTTAAATAATGATTCATTACCGTATGCTGCACCATTTGCAATCACTAATACTTTGCTCATGAACTTCTTCCTTATGTTTAAGAATAAATTAAGATAGCGCCGATATTCTCATATTTACGCTATGCTTAATCATATCAATAAAACTATCAACCAAATATTGACTTTCCTCTTTAATAGAAAAACTTTCTGGTGAAAATAACCAATTTTCAGCAAGCCCTGTCATCATAGCTCTTAACATAATCGCAGCTCTTCTTAAATCAAGGTTGGCTGGGAGTTGTTTTTTTTCGATACAGCGAGATAAAGATTGCTCTATTCTAGAGTAATCGGCTGCACATAATTCTCGGCGAATTTCAACAATTGGTGTCATTTCACCAACAAATTCGCACTTATGGAAATATATTTCTAGAAGTGCATTATGTTTCGGATCTTCGACAATTGATGTCAATATGTAAATAAGCAATTCTCTTAATACAAATAGTGGATCATCTGGATATTTTGATTGATACTCTAATTCTAATGATTCTATTTTTAAGTCGGTGAGTTCACACGCTTCAGTAAATAAATCCACTTTATTCTTAAAGTGCCAATATATTGCACCTCGAGTTACTCCGGCCTCGGTTGCAATATCTGAAAGTGATGTGGCAGAAACACCTTGCACAGTAAATAGCCTAAGTGCAGCATCAATAATCTGCTGTCTTGTCTCTTGTGCTTGGCGTTTAGTTTTTCGTGCCATTATTCCTCGATTTTGACTGAAGTTAATTTACATACATTCATGTATGTTTGTACTATACATCGCAATCATTCATCAACTTAATTATTTTTTATCCCGGGAAACAACTTTTGAATAGAGGTTTTCTTATGCGAAAAAACAGAGGGGTTTTGCCTCTGGCTCTGTTAGTGCTTTCAGGCAGCTTGGTTATTGCTGGATGTGGCGACAAAAATCAGTCTGCTGGAGGTCCACCTCCTGCTCCTGCTGTAGGTGTTGTTACATTAGATGCGAAACCACTGACTATCACAACAGACTTACCTGGTCGTACATCTGCTTATCGTATCGCAGAGGTTCGCCCTCAGGTTGGCGGCATCATCTTAAAACGCAATTACACCGAAGGTAGTTATGTAGAAGCAGGAACATCTTTGTACCAAATCGATCCTGCTATTTTTCAAGCTACATTAAACAGTGCTCAAGCTGATTTAGCAAAAGCGAAAGCGAATGCTGAAATTGCTCGCCTAACTGTAGAGCGCTATAAACCTCTACTCGGCACCAATTATGTCAGTAAACAAGATTTTGATACCGCAACATCTCAGTACGCTCAAGCTGTTGCTGCAGTAAAAGCAGCTGAAGCTACAGTGACTAATGCAAAAATTAATCTTGAATATACCAAAGTCACCGCACCAATTTCTGGCCGTTCAGGTAAATCAACGGTAACAGAAGGCGCATTAGTTGCACCTGGTCAGCAAGTGGCTTTAACAACCGTTCAGCAAATCGATCCGATTTATGTCGATGTGACACAATCGAGTGAAGATTATCTGAAATTAAAAAATGAAATTGAAAGTGGCATTGTTCGTCAAGAGCAAGGTAAACCTGTTGTTCACTTAACCTTAACCAATGGTCAATCCTACGCTCAAAAAGGTCATTTAGAATTTTCTGATGTGACCGTTGATGAATCCACAGGCTCTATCACTATGCGTGCAATCGTACCTAATCCTAAAGGTGAATTACTGCCTGGTATGTTTGTTCGTACAAAATTAGAAAATGGTATTCGTCAAAATGCTATTTTGATCCCACAACAAGCTGTTATTCGTACTCCTCGTGGTGAAGCAACAACCATGGTCGTTAATAAAGACAACGTGGTTGAAGTGCGTACTATTGAAGTATCACAAGCAGTTGGTAATAAGTGGCTAGTGAATAGTGGTGTTCAGGTTGGTGACCGCGTTATCGTTTCGGGGCTACAAAAAGCAAAACCTGAAATGAAGGTTACGCCACAAGAAGAAAATTTAGATGCAACAGCATCAACTGAAAAATCTGAACCAGCGAAGGATCCTCAATAAGGAGTCGATGATCTATGCCTAAGTTTTTTATAGACAGACCAATATTTGCGTGGGTAATTGCCATAATTACCATGCTTGCTGGTCTTTTGGCACTCATCAAACTGCCTGTTGCACAATATCCAACGATTGCACCGCCAGCGATTTCCATCTCTGCGGTCTATCCAGGAGCTGATGCAACCACGGTACAGAATACTGTAACCCAAGTTATCGAACAGAATATGAATGGTATCGATAACATGGTTTATATGTCTTCAACCAGTGATTCTGCAGGTATGATGAATATCACGCTGACCTTTGAAGCTGGTACTGACCCTGATATTGCGCAAGTCCAAGTGCAAAATAAATTGCAATTGGCAATGCCTCTTTTACCTCAGGAAGTACAACAACAAGGGATTAGTGTCGATAAATCTTCTAGTTCATTCTTAATGGTTGCAGGTTTTATCTCTGGTGATGGCTCGATGTCACAAGATGACATCGCCGACTATGTAGGTGCAACAATTAAAGATCCATTAAGCCGTGTCACAGGGGTGGGTGAAACGCAGTTATTTGGTACACAATACGCGATGCGTATTTGGTTAGATCCAGATAAACTGGTGAAATATAACATGACCACACTTGATGTTATTAATGCGATTAAATCGCAAAATAACCAAGTGGCGGCAGGTCAATTAGGTGGTACGCCACCAGTGCCTGGTCAGCGTTTAAATGTATCTATCATTGCGCAAACTCGACTTAATACACCTGAGCAATTTGCTGATATTCTGATGAAAGTCAATCAAGACGGTTCACAGGTTAAGCTAAAAGATCTGGGTATTGTTGAGATGGGGGCTGAAAACTACAGCACGATTGCTCGCTTTAATGGCTTACCTGCAGCAGGTATTGGTATTAAACTGGCAACAGGTGCTAACGCCCTTGATACCGCAACAGCAGTACGTGCGGCACTTGCTGATATGGAGCCATTCTTTCCTTCTGGATTAGAGGTCGTTTATCCTTACGATACAACACCATTTGTTAAGATCTCTATTTTTGAAGTGGTTAAAACGCTCGTTGAAGCCATTATGCTGGTGTTTGTAGTCATGTATCTGTTCTTACAGAACTTCCGTGCTACATTAATCCCAACCATTGCTGTGCCCGTCGTATTATTAGGGACTTTCGCCATATTGTCCGCGTTTGGCTATTCGATAAACACCTTGACGATGTTCGCGATGGTACTAGCCATCGGTCTACTGGTTGATGATGCTATCGTTGTAGTAGAAAACGTTGAACGTGTGATGCAAGAGGAAGGACTGTCACCTAAAGAAGCGACACGTAAGTCTATGGGACAAATCCAAGGTGCATTGGTGGGTATTGCCCTCGTGTTATCTGCGGTATTTATTCCAATGGCATTCTTTGGTGGTTCAACGGGTGCGATTTACCGACAGTTCTCAGTTACTATTGTATCAGCGATGGTGCTGTCTGTTTTCGTGGCATTGATTTTAACCCCTGCACTTTGTGCGACATTGTTAAAACCAATCCCGAAAGGCAGCCATGGTGTACAAACAGGTTTCTTTGGTTGGTTTAACCGCGTTTTTGAAAAAAGTAGTCACCACTATACAGACAGTGTTTCTCGTACACTGCGTGGTACAGGTCGTTACTTACTGATCTACGTCTTACTTGTTGCTGCTATGGCAATTATGTTTGTGCGTTTACCGGCGTCTTTCTTACCAGAAGAAGACCAAGGGGTATTACTGACAATGGTTCAGTTGCCCGCTGGATCAACCCAAGAGCAAACTCAAGACGTATTAGCACAAGTCAATGACTACTTTAATACTAAAGAAAAAGATGTGGTTAAGTCGGTCTTTACCGTCAGCGGCTTTGGTTTTGGTGGTCAAGGTCAAAACATGGGGCTTGCTTTCGTCGTATTAAATGATTGGGATGAGCGTAAATCAGACCAAGACAAAGTCCCTGCTATTGTCGGTCGTGCTAACCAAGCTCTTTCTCAAATTAAAGAAGCCTTTGTTTACTCCTTTAATATTCCAGCGATTGTTGAGTTAGGCTCTGCAGGTGGTTTTGAATTCGAGTTAATCGATAATGCCAACCTGGGACACGAAAAACTCATGGAAGCAAGAAACCAATTGCTTGGAATGGCAGCACAAGAGCCACAAATGTTGACGGGTGTGCGTCCTAACGGTCAAGAAGATACCTCTCAGTATCGTCTTTATATCGACTTAGAAAAAGCACAAGCTCAAGGTGTTGCGGTCAGTGATATCTACTCAACATTAGGTACGATGTTTGGTGGTAGCTACGTTAACGACTTTATCGACCGTGGTCGTGTGAAGAAAGTTTACGTTCAAGCAGAATCACAATTCCGCATGTTGCCACAAGATATTGCTAATCTTTATGTTCGTAACAATGCGGGTCAGATGGTGCCTTTCTCATCCTTCATTGATACTAGTAAAGATCCTTGGTTATATGGCTCACCACGTTTAGAGCGTTATAATGGTTTACCAGCTGTCCAGATCCAAGGTAGTGCAACACCAGGACAAAGTAGTGGTGATGCAATGCTAATGATGGAACAACTCGCCAGCAAATTACCAAGTGGTATTGGCTACGAGTGGACGGGTATGTCATACCAAGAACGTCTATCAGGTAACCAAGCGCCAGCACTGTATACTATTTCATTAATTGTAGTATTCCTTTGTTTGGCGGCACTCTATGAGAGTTGGTCAGTGCCTTTCTCAGTTATGTTAGTCGTACCTTTAGGGGTCATTGGTGCATTAGCATTTACTACATTGAGAGGGCTTGAAAACGACGTTTACTTTAAGGTTGGGCTACTTACCACCATTGGGTTATCGGCGAAGAACGCCATATTGATTGTCGAATTCGCCAAAGACTTAATGGAAAAAGAGGGTAAAGGGCTAGTAGAAGCGACGTTAGACTCCGTTAGAATGCGTCTACGTCCAATTCTAATGACATCGTTAGCCTTTATGCTTGGGGTTATTCCTCTGGTATTAAGTAACGGTGCAGGCTCCGGTGCGCAAAACTCAGTAGGTACAGGGGTATTCGGTGGTATGATTGCCGCGACATCCCTTGCTATTTACTTTGTTCCTATTTTCTTCGTTGTGATCCGCAGAAGGTTTGCGAAGAAAAACGAAGACTTAGAGCACCCAAACTATCCGCACCAAACTAAGTAATCATTATGCTATACCACAGCCAACATAATTTGTTGGCTACCCATCAAAAAGGTCGCTTAGCGGCCTTTTTGTTTTATTTTAATTTTTCGTGTTAATCCCGCCCCTTTATATTGTTATCAATTAAAGAAAAACATATCCCTAATCAATAAATCAGTTTAATTTTTTTCTTATATATGACTTTTTGTCAAATTTAACGCACTATTTTTTATTAATATCAGCTTATCACCAAGACTATTTAGCGATATAAGACATTTTTAGCAAACAAATACTAGGATAATCATCAAGTTAATTATCCTTACTTTTACGCTTCTCAACTAAATTTTTACGAAAATAGACAAATTTCTATCGCTCAGATAGTGACTTATGCAATAATAGTGCTATATTAAGCGTACAGTACTTTTATTTTGTACACTTTTTCAACTTGCATTGAATGTAGTTTCGTATTTAAATACCTTTTTCAAATTACACCATTACTATGTAGAAATAATAAAAACAATTATTAAACATTATTGGTATATGAATAAAATATAAAGTTGCTGTTTATTTTAAGATTGTTTAATTAATTCATTACTGAATTAAGCCGCAAGCTTCATTAATAGCTAATTTATCAGTATTAATTATTAGTGTTTCTTTAGCATAATTCAGTCACAATAAGCTATGGACGAATATTCACCAGAAAAAATAGATTTAGCTGAATTGTCATTTTTATGTGAAGAGCTATTACAGCAAGCATTAAGCTCATTAGATAAAGGTACCGCAGTTTGGAACAATGATCTAAGTAGCACAAAAAGCGTTGACCTTAATGCCCTAATTGATCACATTATGGGCTTTAGTTGGCTGTTTAAGATAAAATATCCTGATAAACACGCTATTAACACTTTAATGGAAGAGTGCATAGAAGAGACTTATCGGTTATTCGGTAGTGACTCCATTTCCTACTCGGAATTGAATAATTGGAAAGAGTTAAACTATTCACTGTTAACGCTTATCGATAAAAATCCTAAAAGTTATATCAAGTAAATTAAATTACCTTTAGTTTTATTTAAATTATAGAGAAAAGACAACATGACTAAAACAGACTATCTAATGCGTTTAAGAAAATGCACCTCAATCGAAACCCTTGAAAGAGTGATTGAAAAGAACAAATATGAACTGACCGATGATGAGTTAGAGCTATTTTATTCAGCTGCAGACCATCGCTTAGCAGAGCTAACCATGAACAAACTTTATGACAAGATCCCAGCATCTGTTTGGAAATTTGTAAGATAATCGTATTAGCAAGTAACCATTAGTATCCTCTTATTTTTACTATCTCTTTATAGTAATTGGGTTAATAGTTCTTATTTTTAGGTATCGTTTTATTCATGCTTTTTTAATAAGTAAAATGATTACACACTATCATGCCGTGCTTATAACGGCATGACGGCATAATTCTTACAACTTCTCTTATTATTCATCTATAACGCGTAGGCGATAATAGGTGAAAGGCATTCTGTTTCTTATTAATTCACCAAACCCATATTGAGAGTAAATATAGTTAAAAAAACTATTAATTAAACAATATGTAAATAGAAATATGTTTAGATGCAAACGTTCAACGATACGATTACGATGAAGAAAGTAACTGGATAAAAAATAGCGGGATTGCAATGCAGAAATTGGGTGGGGCCTTGCCAGCGACATCCCGGCACACACGACACCTGCCATGGCTGCTTCCTTCCGGACCTGACCGAGTTAACAAGTTAGTGTTGCGGGAGAACCAACAAGACCCCATAGATTGTCTTATTGCTAAGACGATATGCATTATCTTTTAAAGCTATCCAAATAGCAAGGAAAGCCAGACCAAGTGCTGATAAATTACTCAATAAGGCCTTATGCTTTGCCAAATTCTTTCAATTTATACCCTCTATTAGCTAATATCGCGATTGCTCCCCTATCAAATAAGGTGTTACGGCATTTTTAGCAAAATATAAACAGCAGATTATTTTTTTATCCGATAGCGGATTGTATATAATCAAAACTATAAAACATAATCTATCCGATGATATATAGGTAAACTATGAGCCAGGCATTAAAAAAACTTATCAACTTAATGGAGCTTGAAAAAATAGAAGAAGGCCTATTTAGAGGTCAAAGTGAAGATTTAGGTTTACCACAAGTCTTTGGTGGACAAGTTGTTGGCCAAGCTCTTTATGCGGCAAAACAAACAATTGCTGATAATCGCTATGTTAATTCATTTCACAGCTATTTTTTACGACCTGGTGATAGCCATAAGCCTATTATTTACGATGTGGAATCTATCCGTGATGGTGGCTCATTTAGTACTCGTCGCGTCAGTGCTATTCAACAAGGTAAGCCTATTTTTTATATGACCGTCTCTTTCCAAGAGTTTGAAGAAGGCTTTGAACATCAAGATATGATGCCTGAAGTCCCTTTTCCAAATGATTTGATCTCTCAAGATGAGATATTGAAAAAACTTGCCCCAAAATTACCCGAACCGCTAAGAACACTCGCATTAAGAGAAACACCTTTTGAAGCACGCCCCGTGCAATATTTTAGCCCGTTTGGTTATGAGAAAGCACCTGCGGAACGTTATGTTTGGTATCGTAGTCGCGGAGAAATGCCATCTGATCCTTTCCTACACCAATACTTATTAGGTTATATCTCTGATTTTGATTTTTTACCCACCTCACTGCAACCTTATGGTTTAGGTTTTATGGATCCGAGTTTACAAGTGGCTACCATCGATCATTCCATGTGGTTCCATCGCCCATTTCGTGTTGATGACTGGTTACTTTATGCTATTGAAAGTCCATCAGCCTCAGGTGGTCGCGGATTTGTGAGAGGAAAAATGTTTAATATGAGTGGGCAACTAGTTGCCTCTTCTGTTCAAGAAGGTGTTATCCGTCAAAAACGAATAAAATCAAACAAATAACGCAGTGAGAATATTCCCCCCTCAGTTGAGGGGGAATAGACCATTACTGCTCGTACGCTCTTTCTCCATGAGTGGTTATATCTAATCCATCATGCTCTTCTTCTTGTGAGACACGCAATCCCACTAGCTTATCGGCAATTTTAAAGGCAATGTAAGCCACAACACTTGACCAAATAAGCGTAATCACAACACTAAATAATTGAGTTAGCACTTGCTTACCTAACGTCATATGCTCGCTATAACCAATGCCCCCTAAAAAGGAAGCCGTAAATATGCCCGTTAATAAACAGCCCGCAATACCACAAGTACCATGAATACCAAAAACATCACAGACATCATCTGCTTTTAACCAACGTTTAAGAACCACAACCCCCCAAAGCCCGATGATGCCAGCAATAATACCAATAACCAAAGCACCAATAGGGCCTACGGTTCCCGCGGCTGGGGTAATAGCAACTAATCCCGCAATACATCCTGAACAACTACCTAACATAGAAGGTTTCCTTCTCACTAGCCATTCAGCAAATGTCCACGCAAGAACTGCACCTGCGGTAGCTACAACTGTATTTAAAAACGCCAATGCAGCAATACCATTAGCGCTCCCTGCAGAGCCTGCATTAAAACCAAACCAACCAATATAAAGTACCGCTGTACCAGTAAAGACCATAGGTAAATTATGTGGTTTAATCGCAGTATGTTGATAATCACCTCGTTTACCTAGTAAGTAAGCACCAACAAGCGCTGCTACAGCGGCATTAATATGGACAACCGTCCCTCCCGCAAAATCTAATGCTCCATCATCGATAAGCCAACCACCTTCTCCCCATACCATATGGGCAATGGGAATATATGAAAAAGTAAACCAAATAACAGTAAAGATAAGCAGTGCTGAAAAACGAATACGTTCACCTAATGCGCCAACAATCAGGGCCACGGTGATCACCGCAAAAGAGCCTTGAAATACAACATGCACATATTGATTAATTTCACCAGCAACAGAATCGACTGAAATATTATTGAGAAAAGTAAGTGACCACCCACCCCAAATCTTATTTCCAGCAGTAAACGCCAAACTATAGCCAAACATAATCCAAAGGATAATCACTACACTGAAAATCAACATCACTTGCGTCATTAGTGATAATACATTCTTACTGCGTAGTAACCCGCCATAAAAGAGTGCGATACCGGGAATAGTCATAAAAAACACCAATGCACTACAGATCAGCATAAAACTGTTGTCCGCTTTATCTATGTCTATTGTGGTGGCTCCAATAGCTAACTGAGGTAATAAAAAGTATGTAAGTGCTAACGTAAAAAAATAACTAATAAATCGTTTCATTTGTTAGCTCCTCTACAAGGCTTCTTCACCAGACTCTCCTGTACGAATACGGATCGCCTGCAATAACTCTAAAACAAAAATTTTGCCATCTCCTACTTTACCAGTATCAGTAACTTGGCTTATGGCTTGTAGCACAGGCTCTAATTGCCCATCACAAACCGCTAATTCTATTTTTACTTTAGGAAGAAAGTTAACCTCATACTCAGCTCCCCGATAAAGCTCGGCATGTCCTTTTTGTCGCCCATATCCTTTTACTTCACTGATTGTCATTCCATTAATCCCAAGCTCAGAGAGTGACTCTCTTACATCTTCTAATTTAAATGGTTTAATAATCGCGATGATATATTTCATATAATTGCTCCATACGGTTTTAGAAAGCGCCATACTGATAGAGCAAGAGATATGCCAATACTTATTTCATTGATAAATAAATAAAAAATAAATATCACTCACTAACTTAGTGCAATAAATGCTCTTATCATGTCCACAATGCTAAAAATTGGGGCAATAAAAAACCCAGCATTGGCTGGGTTAGGATAAATGGAATTTAGATTATATCACTCAACAACGGCTGGCTCTTGAACTTGTAATGACTCTTTAACTTGTTGTAATTGGTACATATTGTAATAGCGACCTTTTTGTGCCAATAGTTGTGCATGTTTACCTTGCTCAACAATCTCACCACGATGAAGCACTACAATTTCGTCAGCATCGATAATGGTTGAAAGGCGATGAGCGATAACAATTAATGTGGTTTTTTCTCTTATTTCCGTAAGGGCTTTTTGAACAGCTTGCTCTGTACCCGAGTCGATATTTGCCGTTGCCTCATCTAAGATAAGAATACGGGGTGGAAATAATAATACTCGAGCTAATGCTAATAACTGTTTTTGTCCCGCGGATAAGCGACTACCCTGTTCACCTAAGGGGGTTTCTAAACCATCAGGTAATGTTTTTACCCAGCTATTTAATTGTACAGTTGCTAATACTTGCCATAAGTGAGCTTCAGAGCAGTGACGCCCTAAAGTAATATTGTCACGCAAAGTACCTGATAATAAAACAGGATCTTGCTGTACCATCGCAATACCGCTTCTTAATGCCTGATGGGAATAGCACTCTAATGGATGGTTATCTAAGTAGATATGTCCTTTCTGCCATGGATAATTTCCCATAAGCAAACTGGCTAAGGTACTTTTTCCACTGCCAGTATGCCCCACAAAAGCGACAAAGTGGCGAGCAGGTATATCAAGATTAATCTCTTTTAATACCCACTGCTGTTTTAGATACGCAAACCACAAGCCGTTAATGGCTATATCTCCTTGGTTAATGGTATAGCTTGCATTGCCATATTGCTGCATCGGGGCGTCCATTAACTCAAAGACTCGTTCACCGGAAACAACCGCTTGTTGTAATAAAGATTGTTGAGACGTCAGAGTAATAAGAGGTTCATTAAGACGACCTAAATAGCTGATAAAAGCATAAATTACTCCAACACCAATCACAGCACTACCTTGATATCCAAACAGTATCAATAAGCCACATAGCACCAATGCAGAGAGCATACTGAGTAACGGGCGCAATAATAACCCGTCAAGTTTTAGTGCTTTCATTCGTGCTTGATAATGTTGCCAGCTATCATCTGACATTTTCTTACCGAAGCGAGCTTGTTGACGAAATTGCTGGATAACCGACATACCATTAATCACTTCATGAAAGCCATCATTAATATTGGCAAGATAATGACGCACATTGCGGACAATCGGTGTACTTAGCCGTTGATAAAGCATCATCACACCAATAACCGCAGGGAAAATCGTCATCGCCACTAATGCCATTTGCCATTCGAGTAGAAACATAGCGATTAACATCACAACCACCAATGCTATAGCACGAAATAGAGCAGGAAAGACGTTAACAAATAGATCTTTGATAGTTTCTGTATCATTGGTAACACGAGAAATCAGCTGTCCTACAGGCTGATTATCAAATGCACTTAATGGCTGTTTTAGCGCAGCACTCATCACATCTGCTCGTAACTGTTGTACCACCCCAACAGCGGCATAATTAAAGACGATTGTTTGGTAATAGTGCAATAGTGCCGCAATAATTTGTAATAGAATAAAAGCAGCAGCAAGACCTAATGCGCCTCGCCATTCAACTTGATGAGTCGCTACTTTAGCATCAATAAAATAACTAATAAGTAAAGGTCCCCCCACTTCTGCAATCGCTGCCACCCATAACATCACCACACCTAATGTCATCGGTTTGCGATAGGTTTTGCCATAAGCTAATAATCTTTTTAAGGCCGGCAATAACGTTTTAATGGATTTATTATTATTTATCGTCATCTAATGCGGCCTCGAGTTGTTGATAATGGTACATATCTTGATACCAACCTGGCATTGCAATAAGTGTTTGATGAGTACCTTGCTCTATGATTTCGCCTTGTTTTAATACCAATATATTTGTTGCATCAACCAGTGCAGATAAACGGTGAGCACTAATAATAATGGTTTTCTCTTTACGCCATTGAGCCAGATTTTGTAAGATCTGGTATTCAGTTTGTCCATCAACGGCTGATAACGCATCATCTAATAACAAGATTTCCGCATCTAACAGTAAAGCTCTAGCAATGGAAATACGTTGCTTTTGTCCCCCCGAGAGCATGACCCCTTTTTCACCAACTTGAGTCAGATATCCTTCGGGTAAATTTAAAATATCATCGTGAATATTGGCGATTTTGGCTACTGCCTCTATCTCTTCTTTGGTAGCATCAGGGCGTCCTAAGGCTATATTTCCGGCAATCGTATCCGAAAAAAGAAACGGTGTTTGGTTGACAACAGCAAGTCTTCCCCGCCATTCATCCAATTTTAATTGGTAAAGGGGGACAGATTGAAAACGAATATCCCCTTCACTGACATCATATAAGCGCTGGATCAGCGCTAACAAAGTGCTTTTCCCCGCCCCAGTCATACCGCAAATACCCAACATCTCACCAGGAGAGAGTGTAAAATGAATGTTTTTTAGTACATCAACTTGCTGTTTGGGGTAATGAAACGCTTTAATATCTACCGCTAAAGTTCCTTTTTGATGCATTGGTGATAATTGACCATCAACCATAGCCGGTTGCTCATTAAGTAATGCATTGATCCTGCTATAAGCCGCACTACCACGCTCAACAATATTAAACATCCATGCCAGTGCTAACATAGGCCAAATCATTTGCCCTAAATACATTACAAAACTGGTTAATTCTCCCAATGTCATCGTGCCATTGAGAACAAAATAACTTCCTCCCGCCACAGCAAGTAAGTTAGCAAAACCAATTGCCATAAAAATCGTGGGGTCAAACAATGCATCGACTTTTGCCACTCGCATATTTTGTCGACCCGTCTCTTTTGCAACCGTTTCAAAACGTGAAGCATGTTGCTGTTCAAGACCGAAAGATTTGATCATACGAATACTACTTAAACTTTCTTGCGCTTGATTATTCAATGAAGAAAATAGTGCTTGTGCACTTTTAAAGCGGTGATGTAGTTTATCGCCATAGCGTTTAATTAATATTGCCATTAATGGCATAGGTAACAATGAGATAAGTGTCAATTGCCAACTTAACTGAATACTCATCATCACTAACACCGCAAGTCCCATTACCATAGAGTCAACAAGGGTTAACACCCCTTCCCCTGCGGCAAAAACGACTTTATCAACATCATTAGTGGTACGTGCAATTAAATCACCCGTGCGATAACGTTGATAAAAAGCCGATGATTGAAGACTAAGTTGGCGATAGATTTGCATACGTAATTTCACTGCCAGTTGGTAAGAAGCACCAAATAACCACAGTCGCCAAATATAACGTAATAAATAGACAGCAAGGGCGATCAATACCATGATCCCGATCCACCCCATAATTTGCTGAAAAGACAGGCTATGGCTATCAACACCATCAACAATAATCCCGACGATTTTCGGAGGGATCACTTGTAGAACGGCGATAACCATCAATAAGAAAATAGCACCGACATAACGACGCCATTCGCTGATAAAATACCAACTGAGCTGTGAAAATAGAGCCACGCCTTAAATCCTAAGGTTGTACAAAAATAAAAGTGCCAGTTGGTAAAGAGGGATCTTATTCAGGTATCGGCATTGCCGTTGTGTATTTAATTTTTTCCATTGCAAAGTTAGAAGTTACGTCAATAAGCCCAGGAACGCCGTTAACCATGCGTTTGTAAAATTGGTCATAACTTTTCATGTCTACAACTTCAACATGCATTAGATAATCACACTCACCCGCCATTCGATAGAATGTCAGTACTTCTGGCATTTGCTTAACGAATGATACAAATTGTTCATACCACTCGCTATTATGTTGCTGTGTTCTTATCATAACAATAACTGTTAAGCCAAGCCCAATTTTTTCGCTGTCGAGTAATGCAACACGTTTACGAATATACCCTTCATCCTCGAGTCTTTTCAATCGTTTCCAGCAAGGTGTTGAGGTTAGGTTAACCGCCTCTGCCAAAGTATTCAGTGAGAGGCTTGAATCTTCCTGTAATAGCGTTAATAGTTTTCGGTCAATCTTATCTAACATAAATACTCCTTTAACATATGCCCCTACAAAAAATAGTAATTATCTACCCCTGCTATAAGAATAATCTCTTACTGATAATTTGGTGATAACTTGTCATAATATCTGCAATATTATGCGTATTAATCCTTAAAAAATATCAATATTCAGGAGTATTCTGATGAAAAAAACGGTCGTTGTCTTTAGTGGTGGACAAGATTCGACAACCTGCCTAATCCAAGCACTAGAGCAGTATGATGAAGTTCATTGTATTACATTTAATTATGGACAACGTCATAAAGAAGAAATTGAGGTAGCACAAAGAGTCAGTCAATTATTAGGTGCAACCGCACATAAAGTTTTGGATGTCAGTTTACTCAATGAACTCGCTATCAGCAGCTTAACACGTGACAATATTCCTGTGCCTGATTTTAAACAGAGTGAACAAAGCGATATTCCTAGTACCTTTGTACCTGGTAGAAATATTCTATTTCTTACATTAGCCGCCATTTATGCTTATCAGATTGGTGCTGAAAGCGTTATTACTGGCGTATGTGAAACTGATTTCTCAGGTTATCCAGATTGTCGCGATGAGTTTGTTAAAGCTCTAAATCATGCGGTAAATTTAGGTATTGCTCGTGATATTCAGTTTATCACTCCGTTAATGTGGTTAGATAAAGCGCAAACTTGGGCACTCGCTGACTATTACGGTAAGTTAGATTTTGTACGCCACAACACCTTAACTTGTTATAACGGTATTCAAGGTGATGGTTGTGGTCAATGTGCCGCTTGCCATTTAAGAGAGCGTGGACTTCATGGCTATTTACAAGACAAAAATGCCGTCATGGACGCCATGAAAAATAAAGTTGGCCTTAAATAATCTGTCAAAAATGTGTTAGCTTTGTTTTCTGTGCGTTTACACCCGTAGCAGTTATTTTTAATTCGCGGCCTGTTAGGTTGCTAATAAAGTCGTCGAAGCCGTGATAACTAATTAACCAGTTTTACCCTGTTTTCCCCTGTGATTTTCTCCGCCCTGAAAACAACAGAGCGGGGAATTATTCTATACCAAAACCAATTGACCTCCTCCATGCCCTAAAGGACGTGGCTCCCTACAGCGTTCAGACCACCGTCTGACTCACCTCGGTGGCTTCCTGCTTCAGCGAGTGGGCTGACTACTCCCCCTTTCCACAGGCAAGCACGGTATATCCTGCCGCTAATATGTTACGAGTACCGATAAAATTAGACGGTTGACCGGATAACATCAATGCTAATCAGCAGACTGGCGTACATACTCCAATTTTTCTCGTAACTGATCTGTAAGTGTTAATGCTTTTTTAGTATTGATATCAACGAGTACAAAAGTCACTAATGCATCTGAAATCAATGCACCATCTTGTTTTCTCACTATTTTTTGAGACAACACGCCACTTTTAATACCGACTTCTGCAATATCACAACTAATGATTAGTTCATCGCCTAAATTAGCAGGCAAACGATAGTTGATATTAATATTCGCGACAACGAGTGCTAGACCATGCCGTTTAAACCAAGCGAGATCTAAGTGTTGTTCAATCCAATCCCATCTCGCTTGTTCTAAAAATTCAAGGTAACGTGCATTATTCACATGCTCAAAAACATCTAAATGGAATCCATAAACTTTAATTAATGTACTCATATGACTTTATTACCTCTTGATATCCCTAACAAACTTTAGCTAAGAGAAATTTCTATGTAATATCTTAAATATAGTCAAAAATATCAAATAGGGTATATTTCATCCGATTATTTATTACCCAAATTAAAATACCATCTGATTATTAATATTATATAAAGGCAATTCTGTACCCCTTTTTGATCACAAAAAAGGGGTACAGTATTATCGAGTAATTAGTTGATAATAATTAGATCTTTATTTTGTTCAATAAGCTTCATACCAATACCAAAGACCTTGGCGAGATCATCAAAAGAAGCAAAACGCCCCACTTTTTCTCGATAATCGATAATGGCTTGCGCTTTTGCTTTTCCGATCCCTTTTAGCGTCATTAATTCATCAAGTGTTGCACTATTAATATCCAACTTTCCTTGTGCACTAGCGTTTACCTCACTGACAGCACTCTCTTTTTGATCCCCTTTTTCAATCAACATGGTTGATGTTGAAGGCGATATATCATCGGCATAAGAGAGTGGTGATAACCCTAAACCTAATGTTAAACATATTGATGCCATAAATGCTGATAGTGTTTTTTTATCCATTTTAATCATCTCCTTTTTGTAAAAATAACTGTATATTCAACAGCAAACAGCGATTACTGAATGCCATCAAATAATGCCAAGCCTTAAATAATTCAGCAATTAGCAACCATATGAATTACGAGAGAGTAAGAAAAATAAATTGAATAAAAAAATAGCGTTACAAAAAATGACGTGACTGCTCGCAATTTCTAATCTTGAATATAATTTTAGCCATAAAAAAACCCAGTCGAAACTGGGTTTTTATTCAATCAATCTAAGATAGTTTATTGATAATCTTTATCAAAAATCTCGATTTTTGCTTTTTCTCTTAAATCGCTGAGCATAAGTTGTAAAGCTTCTTCTCCCATTTGGGCGCGATAGAGATTAGTCATAAATTCAAGCTGTTCTGCCGTTGGCTTACCATCAGTGACACTATCTAATTGGATTAAGACCACTTTTGAACCCGGTACATTAGACATACCGTACTCTTTTTTACCTTCTGCTGGTTTTGGCATAGCAAAAATAGCACTTTGTATCGGATCTGTGGCTGATGAATGAACCACGCTTTCTACCTCACCAAACGAGATATTTGCTTCTTTCAATGCCGCCTCTCCTTTACCTTCTTTTAAGGCTGCAAGGAGTTTCTGAGCTTGCGCATTCATCGCTTGAGAAGCTTTTTGCTGTTTGACCAGTGTAATAACCTTGTCACGTACTTTATCTAATGGTTGGGTTGATGCAGGTTTATATCCTTCGACACGAACAATATAAGCACTATCATTACCAAGGGTAACCATATCTGAGTTCATGCCTGTAGGGCCATTGTCATCAACCAGTGAACCACCAAAGATAAGCTGTGTTAACTTTTCGTTATTCAAGGCTGCTGGTACATTGTTTTCATCAAACCAATCTGTATTGATTACAGTGACGTTCCCTGCTTTTGCTGCTGTCGCTAGCGTGTCGTTATCATTTGAAGCGGCTTGACTCACTTTTTGCTGCAATGCGAAGAAATCATCAATGGCTTTGTTTTCACGCATTTTTACTAATAAGTCAGCTTTAATGTCATCAAAAGGTTTTACCACCGAAGGTTTAATATCATCAAGACGGAAAATAGCATAACCGTTGCTGATTTTAACTGGCTGTGAAATTTGCCCCTTCTCAGTCAAACTCGCATTTGCTAATTCTGGTAGCTCTTGACCAATAGTGATCCAGCCTAATGAACCATCTTGTTTAGCAGAAAAAGTATCAATGGATTTTTCTTTTACTAAGGTGACGAAGTCAGCGCCATTTTTCAACGCATCTTCAGCTTCTTTCGCAGCGGTTTCATCTGCTAAGACAAGTAGACTGTATTTTTTTTGTCCGGGAACAGTAAATTCACTGATATTACTATCGTAATAAGCTTTAACTTCATCATCTGAAATAGTGATGTTGCTTAAATCTTTTTGGGCTTCTAACTGAATATAGCTCACTTTAACTTGTGCTGGAGCGATAAACATAGAGGTATTTTGGTCATAAAAGGCTTTTAATTCTTCATCTGATACCGTCTCTTTTTCAAGGAATGGTTGAATATCTAATGAAGCGAGACGCACATTACGACTTTGTAGCATTAAGCCGGCAAAGTCTTTAACTTCGCTCTCTAAAGCAAAGTCAGTGCCTTGAATAGAATAACGTAATTGTTGATTAATCAGATTTTGACGAATTCCTTCAGCAAAGGCATCCGCGTCAATATTATTCGCCGTTAATAACTCAACGTATTTTTTGTTATCAAATTTACCATCAGTTTGGAAATAAGGTAGCGCAAAAATCGCGTCTCTGATTTGCTGGTCGCCAGCAGAAATACCTAACTCTTGAGCAAATTGATCCAGCAAAGCTTGGTTAATCAGCACATTCAATGCTTGTTGGCGGATCATTTTTTGTCCCTCATCTGATGATGCGAGGGAAGCAAAATTGTCACCCATATCTTTTTGTAGTTGTGCTCGGCGTTGTTGATAAGCTTGCTCTAACTGAGCACGACTTATTTTATAACCGTTAACTTCAGCGGCATCATTAACACCAGAACTAAAGAGATATCCGCCCACACCAGTTAGGACGAAAGAGAGGATGATCACAGCTAATAGTATCTTAATAAAAGGATTATTAGCAGTTGAACGAATGTTGTCCATCATAACGAGACTAGGCTCCGTTTGGTGAAAAAATTATTTTTTATTGGTGTTACACGACTATTTTGAGCACAGCTAATTTAACATGCTCATCGCTGGCTTAATATCAAAATGTCGCAACACGCGACAATCCTTAGAAATAGCCAATCCCGTATAAAATTTGAGTCTTAACACACATCTTACAGATACAAAATAAACAGCTCTAATTGACTCATTGGTCAGTTAAGTCTTTAGCTAACCATGAGATGCTTTCATGTTGTCTATTTCAGTTATAGAACAACGCGCTATTCTATCAAATGACTACTTTAGTTTCACGTCTTATCACCAGAGAATACTCGGTTTAATCCCCTTTTCTGTGATAAAAAAAGAAAAGCGCATCCTTTAAAGATGCGCTTTATTTCTTAATCGATTCGTTTTCTGTTTATCCATAACGTCAACCCAATAACACATTAGGCAGAAAAACGATTTACTCAATTATTGATTTACTGCGTCTTTTAGACCTTTACCCGCACGGAATGCAGGCACTTTGGCAGCAGCAATTTGAATCTCTTTACCTGTTTGTGGATTACGGCCAGTACGTGCTGCGCGATCACGTACGGTAAATGTACCGAAGCCCACTAATGCAACGTCATCACCTTTTTGTAAAGATTCAGTGATTGAAGCTACCATTGCATCTACAACACGACCCGCTGCCGCTTTAGTGATATCTGCATTCGCAGCAATTTTGTCGATCAGTTGAGTTTTATTCACGCTTTTCATCCCCATAATTTATGCGTTATTTTTACCATTAATGGCAAATTTTGCAAACGTCGTTATATCAAGCCTTTTTATATATAGCAAGACTGATAAAACAGGACTATTAATTAATAAACCCCATTAAATTAACGACACAAAAAAAGACTGGCAAGCTTTTATTGCTTATCCAGCCTTTTTTTTAGTGAAATATTATGATTCACATCACGATTTAGTGTTATTTGTTAGTCACTACTTCGATGCCAAATGGCGATTTCTCTAGGGCTAACGTTAAAACTTCCTCAATTGTTTTCACTGGGTGAATATCCAGATCAGCAACAATGTTTTCAGGAATTTCTTCTAAATCACGTTTATTTTCATCAGGGATAAGAACTGTCTTAATTCCGCCACGATGTGCCGCAAGTAACTTTTCTTTTAATCCACCGATTGGCAATACTTGACCACGTAAGGTAATTTCTCCCGTCATTGCAACATCTGAACGAACTGGATTACCCGTTAAACTGGAAACCAACGCGGTACACATTGCAATACCCGCACTTGGACCATCTTTTGGCGTCGCGCCTTCTGGTACGTGTACATGAATATCACGTTTTTCATAGAAGTCGCCATTAATGCCCAGTTTGTCAGCTCGAGCACGAACCACAGTCATCGCTGCTTGAATCGACTCTTGCATAACTTCACCTAACGAGCCAGTGAAGGTCAGTTTACCTTTACCCGGTACACTTGCCGTTTCAATCGTCAGTAGGTCACCACCAACTTCTGTCCAAGCAAGCCCTGTTACCATACCAATACGATTTTCTGTATCAGCACGACCATAATCGACTTTACGTACACCTAAATAATCTTTCAGATTATTTTCATCGATTTCAATATGCTTGATAGTACTATCCATCAGCAATTGTTTAACCGCTTTACGACATAATTTAGAAATTTCACGCTCTAAGCTACGTACACCCGCTTCACGCGTATAATAGCGAATAATGCCCATAATCGCGCTGTCGTGGATTGTTAGCTCATTCTCTTTCAGTGCATTACGTTCAATCTGTTTTGGTAACAGATGCTGTTTTGCAATGTTGAGTTTTTCATCTTCGGTATAACCCGATAAGCGGATCACTTCCATACGATCGAGTAATGGCGCCGGAATGTTCATGGAGTTAGATGTCGCCACAAACATAACATCGGATAAGTCGTAGTCCACTTCAAGATAGTGGTCATTAAAGGCGATATTTTGTTCTGGATCTAACACCTCTAACAGTGCTGAAGCTGGATCACCGCGCATATCTGATGACATCTTGTCGATTTCATCTAATAAAAATAGCGGGTTTTTAACACCAACTTTGGCCATTTTTTGGATTAACTTACCAGGCATCGATCCAATATAAGTACGACGGTGACCACGGATTTCAGCTTCATCACGCACCCCACCTAATGCCATACGCACATATTTACGCCCTGTCGCTTTCGCGATAGATTGACCTAGCGATGTTTTACCTACCCCAGGAGGCCCTACCAAACACAGGATTGGCCCTTTAATTTTGCTGACACGAGACTGAACCGCGAGATATTCAAGAATACGCTCTTTCACACGTTCTAAGCCATAATGATCCGTATCAAGTACTTCCTGCGCTTTCACTAAGTCTTTTTTCACTTTGCTACGGCTATTCCAAGGAACTTGTACCATCCAATCAATATAGCTACGGACTACTGTTGCCTCAGCAGACATTGGAGACATCATTTTTAATTTCTGAAGTTCAGCTTCTGTCTTTTCTCTCGCCTCTTTAGGCATTTTCGCCGCTTCAATTTTGCGTTTTAACGACTCCATTTCATCAGGTGCATCATCCATCTCACCTAATTCTTTTTGGATCGCTTTCATCTGCTCATTGAGGTAGTACTCACGCTGACTTTTTTCCATCTGCTTTTTAACGCGGTTACGAATGCGTTTTTCAACTTGTAGCAGATCGATTTCTGATTCCATCATCGCCATTAAATACTCTAGGCGTTCTGTTACATCAGACATTTCAAGCACAGCTTGCTTATCTTTTAATTTCAAAGGCATATGCGAAGCAATGGTATCAGCTAACTTCGCAGATTCTTCAATCGCATGCAATGAGGCTAATACCTCTGGCGGAATTTTTTTATTCAGCTTGATATAACCTTCAAACTGATTGATCGCCGTGCGATTTAATACCTCTTGTTCACGCTCATCAACAACGGGCGTGTCTAGATATTCCGCTTTAGCTTGGAAATACTCACCATTATCAGATAATGTGGTAATTTTTGCGCGGCGAATACCTTCAACAAGCACTTTTACGGTTCCGTCAGGCAGTTTCAGCATCTGTAAAACAGAAGCCACTGTCCCCACAGAAAAAAGATCATTAACACCTGGTTCGTCAGTAGATGCATCTTTCTGCGCAACCAGCATAATTTGTTTGTTGTCGTTCATCGCAGCTTCTAAGCAATGAATAGATTTTTCACGACCAACAAACAACGGGATCACCATATGTGGATATACAACGACATCACGTAATGGCAATACAGGTATTTCAATACGTTCTGGACGCTCAGGATTCATAGAGCTCTCTCTTCGTTTTTAGCTTAACGCTTTTACAGGTAATTTTATTCGCATCTCACCAAATAAAATTAATTCTACGGATTGTCAAAATATATAAGGGCAGTTTTCCGACATTCAATAGCATTCCCTATTAAAAAAACAAAATGAGGGAAAATTCCCTCATTTTTATTGCGTTGGCACGCGTTATCCTATTTTTTTGCCCTAAAAGGGAGAAAATAGATAATATCAGACAAGAGGTATTGCTGATTTTCGCTATATTATTCACCCGATGCCTGATTTTCAGGTTGACTATATATAATCAGCGGTTCAGATTTCCCATTGATTACATTTTCATCAATGACCACTTTCTCTGCATTTTCAAATGAAGGAAGATCGTACATTGTATCAAGTAATGCAGCTTCTACAATGGAACGTAAACCACGCGCCCCTGTCTTACGCGACATCGCTTTTTTAGCAATCGCGGTTAACGCATCTTTACGGAACTCTAAATCTACACCTTCTAATTTAAACAATGCTTGATACTGTTTAGTCAGGGCATTTTTAGGCTCTTGCAGAATTTGAATTAACGCATCTTCATTGAGCTCACCTAATGTTGCAACAACAGGTAAACGACCAATAAATTCAGGGATCAAACCAAATTTAATCAGATCTTCTGGTTCAACTTGCGCTAATAACTCCCCTTCACTCGCTTTCTCATTTTGGCTTTTCACTTCTGCACCAAAACCAATACCTGAATGGGTATTTAGACGTTGAGCAACTACTTTATCCAGTCCGGCAAAAGCACCACCACAAATAAAGAGGATCTTCGAAGTATCTACTTGTAAGAATTCTTGCTGTGGATGTTTACGTCCACCTTGAGGAGGTACGGAAGCTACTGTCCCTTCAACTAATTTCAATAATGCTTGCTGTACACCTTCGCCAGAAACATCACGTGTAATTGATGGGTTTTCAGATTTACGAGTGATCTTGTCAATTTCATCAATATAAACAATACCACGTTGTGCTTTTTGCACATCGTAATCGCATTTTTGTAGTAGTTTTTGAATGATGTTTTCAACATCTTCCCCTACATAGCCCGCTTCTGTTAGCGTTGTCGCATCGGCCATGGTAAAAGGTACATCAAGATAACGTGCTAACGTTTCTGCTAATAATGTTTTACCACTACCAGTCGGGCCAATCAGCAGGATATTACTTTTCCCTAGCTCAACACCATCGGCTTTATCGCCATTACGCAGACGTTTATAGTGATTATAAACGGCAACTGCCAATACTTTTTTCGCCAGCTCCTGACCGATAACATAATCATCAAGATGTTTACGGATTTCATGTGGCGTTGGCAATTCACTGCGTTCATGATGAGGTGCTAATTCTTTTATTTCTTCACGAATAATATCAACACAAAGGTCGACACATTCATCACAAATATAAACCGACGGGCCAGCGATTAATTTCTTTACTTCATGCTGGCTTTTACCGCAGAAAGAGCAATACAGAAGCTTCCCAGAGCTATCTTTGCGCTTATCTGTCATCAGTTAACCTCACTTAGTTATTCCTCTTATCAGCGAATAAGAGGAAGAAAGACTTTTTTATCTAGAGATTAATAGCAGCTTTCTTTATATCAATCTATAACAAAGAAAACCTGTTAACTCCATAGCTATTACAACGGAATATGACTAGCTGCGTTGTGTATAAACTTTATCAACTAAACCATATTCTAACGCTTCGTTAGCGGATAAGAAACGATCACGCTCAGTATCTCTTTCTATTTCTTCAATAGATTTCCCCGTATGTTGAGCCATTAACTCATTCATACGCGATTTCACTTTCAAAATTTCTTGAGCGTGGATTTGAATATCTGTCGCTTGGCCTTGGTATCCACCTAAAGGTTGGTGGATCATGACACGTGAGTTAGGTAGACAAATACGTTTACCTTTTGCACCTGCAGATAATAAAAATGCACCCATTGAACAAGCTTGTCCCATACAAATAGTGCTAACATCCGCTTTGATATATTGCATTGTGTCATAAATCGACATACCTGCAGTGATCACACCACCCGGTGAATTAATGTACAGGTTAATATCTTTTTCTGGGTTCTCAGCTTCTAAAAACAACATCTGAGCAACAATGAGATTGGCCATATGATCTTCAACTTGGCCAGTCAGGAAAATGATACGTTCTTTTAATAAACGTGAATAAATATCGTAAGAGCGCTCACCTCGTGAAGTCTGCTCTATAACCATCGGCACCAAAGCCATATTAGGTGCGAATTGTTCCTGGGTGTCGTTAAATGACATATCTGTCTCCTATTGCATTCTTATTGGTGCCAATGACAACAATTTTACTTGAGATAATTGATCATGACCATTGCAAATGATCCAATCTCTCACAAGACATTCAAGGCGCCTCGCGAGGAGTGATAAAATGACTATAGAATTATCTGGAGATAATCGCTCAAATTTCAAGACAAAATTTGATAAATATACACAAACTGAAAAAAACCCGTGGTTTTTACCACGGGTTTTTGCTTAAAACCGATATCGCGGTTAAAAATTAACCCATCTGAACTTCGTTCATTAGTTCAGTGAAGTTAGTTTCTTTTTCCGTTACTTTAGCAGTTGCTAAGATTTTTTCTACCGCTTGCTCTTCTAATGCTAAATTACGGATGTTATTCATCAGTTGTTCGTTCTTATTGTAGAACTCAACAACTTCTGATGGATCTTCATAAGCTGAAGCCATTTCGTCGATCAACGCTTTCACACGCTCGTCTTCTGCTTTCAGTTCATTACTATTGATCACTTCACCTAACAGTAATCCAACGATAACACGACGTTTTGCTTGTTCTTCGAACAATTCACGTGGTAATTGCAGAGCTTGTTTTTCATCACCACCGAAACGTTGTGCTGCTTGACGTTGCAGAACTTCAATTTCGCTATCTACCGCAGCTGCAGGTACGTCAACTTCGTTAGCTTTCACTAAGCCATCGATAACTTGTGATTTAACACGTGTACGGATCGCATTTTTCAGCTCACGTTCCATGTTTTTACGTACTTCGGCACGTAAACCATCAACTGAACCATCTGCAATACCGAAGCGTTTGATGAACTCTTCAGTTAATTCTGGCAGTTCACGCTCTTCCACTTTTTTCAGGTTGATAGCAAATTGTGCTTTTTTACCTTTTAGGTTTTCAGCGTGGTAATCTTCTGGGAAAGTCACATCGATAGTGAATTCTTCACCTGCTTTATGACCGATAAGACCTTCTTCAAAACCTGGGATCATACGACCTTGACCCATTGCCAGTACGAAATCTTCAGCTTTTCCGCCTTCAAATTCTTCACCGTCAATAGAACCATTAAAATCAACAGTTACACGATCTTCTGCCGCAACTTCACCTTCTTTATCTTTCCACTCTGCTTGTTGTTTACGCAGAGTTTCTAACATGTTATCAACGTCTTCGTCTTTAACTGTCACGATAGGTTTTACCACTTCAATGCTTTCCAGATCTTTCAGTTCGATTTCTGGGAAAACTTCGAATTCTACAGAGTATACAAAGTCTTCACCTTCTTTGTATTGCTCTGGTTTGTAATCAGGTGCACCTACTGGGTTAACTTTGTTTTCGATGATAGCGTTGATGAAATTACGCTGCATCAGATCACCCAGAACATCATTCAGAACAGACATACCGTAACGTTGTTTAACCATAGACATTGGTACGTGTCCTTTACGGAAACCATCAATGCGAACAGTTTTAGCAGCTTTTTTCAGTTCGCTGTCTACAGCTTTTTGGATATCAGCGGCTGGTACGGTGATTGTGACACGACGCCCTAGGCCTTGAGTCGTTTCAACAGAAACTTGCATCTTGTTACCTCAAAATAAGTTTTAGTGCTCGGTCTACTTTAAAGGAAGCTAATCTACGGCAAGTAGTATTAGACTTAATACTCCTTTCAGAACCGGGGCCGCCACATTTAAAAAAACGAGGATCCCTGATATCAGAAGCATCCCGAAACCTTACTGAAAATTAGACGCGACATTATAACGATCTAGAGGGGTTGAGTCGAGAAAGAGCCGTTTTATTCCTCAATTTTTTCATAAAAACAAGGTTAACACTGCTTTTTAGCCCCATAAAGAACAAAAAATACGCATCTTAGTCATCATTTACTCACGATTAACAATCTTCTTATTAATCTTGTTGGCTTCCACCACGACATCCTGGAGAGTGTAATGCTTTATCTTGTTGTTCATCCCACTCGCTCAAGGTAAAAGTGTGCAGAGCTAAAGCATGAACGCCATTATCTAATTCATGAGATAACGTTTGATAAACATCACGATGACGTGACACACTGCGTTTATCATTAAATAAGTCACTCACAATAACGACTTTAAAATGGCTCTCCGAGCCTGCAGGTACATTATGACGATGGCTTTCGTTAATGACTTGCAAAAAATGGGGAGAAAAGCGTGAAATCAGCTTATTCTCAATATCATCACGGATCATCTCAGTCCTTATAACATAACAATCAAAAAAAGAAGTTATCTGTTAGTTAAGTGAATAAATAACTTTTAGTAATACAGATAAATGGCTTTCTTGTCTTAAACATTACCTATGATAATCGCTTATTTTTTCTCTTGAGTAAAATGCTCACCTTAACAAGAGAAATGAAGTGAGTTATAAATCTGTTCTTATCACAATAAAACGTATTGATAAAAATCAGATAATTTCGTTCATTAAAGGGATATTAGCTACGCTTTTGCAGTGGTATGATAGGCAAAATAGCCACCCTTATCTGCTGAGAAAACGGCAGAATTACTTAATCGAGACACTATCATGATAAAAAATTTACTTTGTGCCGTGTTTGCGCTGACACTGCTAGCAGGATGTGCAACACCAAGCAATAAATTATCGATTGAGCCAGTGATGTCTGTACCACCATCAGATCCAACTATGCGCCCAATTACACTTAGTATCACCAGCCAAGATAAACGACCTTCGAAAAACTTAGCGGAAATGAGTCGTAATGGTAAGTTAGAGGTTTTAGTCCCCACACGTGATTTAGCTTTTCTAATGCAAGAAATCGTTCAAAAACAGATGATGGCACGTGGCTATACTTTTGGCTCTCCAGCCGCAGCTGACGTAATTGTGGTGATAAATAAACTGAACGCAGATATTAGTGAAGGAAGTCTACGCCATAATATTAGTGCTAAAGCCGATATTTCCGTTGTTGTCAGCATGCCTAATGGCAGCACAAACACCAAAACCTATCGTACTAGCTACAATGTACAAGGCCCATTTGGCGCATCCAATGATAAAATAGCGGCAGCGATTAATAATGTTTTATCTGAGCTTGTCAGTGATATGGCAAAAGATCCTTCCGTCAGCCAATACATCAAATCTAACGCTCGTTAATTAATAAAAAACGGCTTGTAAAGATAGCAAGAAACAAGCCGTTAAAAGGAATTTTGCATGCTTCAAGCCGCCTTTAAACAGACCACTTGGTATAAATCTTTTATTTTACTGTTACTTGGTTTCACTTCGGGCTTACCCCTTGCATTAACAGCAGGAACCTTACAAGCATGGATGACAGTAGAAAATATCGATTTAAAAACGATTGGTTTTTTCTCATTGGTTGGCCAAGCTTACGTGTTTAAATTCCTCTGGTCGCCGTTTATGGATCGCTATACACCTTCATTCTTAGGTCGCCGCAGAGGATGGATGTTATTAACACAAATCGGTCTTGTGTTAGGTATTGCGGGTATGGGCTTTTTAAACCCTAGCCATCATTTATGGTGGTTAGCCTCGTTAGCCGTCATCGTCGCTTTCTGTTCTGCCTCACAAGACATCGTCTTTGATGCCTATAAAACCGATATCTTAAAAGCCGATGAACGAGGCACAGGTGCAGCAGTCTCTGTGCTGGGCTATCGAATAGCGATGCTGGTTTCTGGGGGCATGGCACTATGGCTTGCAGATAAATATATTGGCTGGCAAAACATGTACTGGCTAATGGCTGCCTTAATGGGTATTGGTATTATCGCCACGCTATTAGCTCAGGAGCCAGAAACCGCCGTCAAACCTCCACGTACACTCTATGAAGCCGTTATAGAGCCTTTATATGAGTTTTTCTCTCGTAATAATGCATGGTTAATTTTACTACTTATTGTGCTTTACAAAATGGGCGATGCCTTTGCGTTAAGCTTAAGTACCACATTCCTTATTCGTGGCGCCGGATTTGATGCAGGTGAAGTGGGATTAGTCAATAAAACGCTTGGATTGGCAGCAACCATTGTCGGAGCCTTATTAGGCGGTTTATTAATGCGCCGTTGGACTTTATTCAAAGCGCTGATGATCTTTGGTATTTTGCAAGGGGGGTCAAATATCGGCTATTGGTATTTAGCTATCTCTGAGCAAAATATTTATAGCATGGGAGCGGTAATCGCTTTCGAAAATATTTGTGGTGGTATGGGAACGGCGGCTTTCGTTGCTCTACTAATGACACTATGCCATCAATCTTTTTCAGCAACACAATTCGCCCTTCTTTCCGCCTTAGCGGCTATCGGCCGTGTCTATGTTGGTCCTGTTGCAGGCTGGTATGTAGAATCCCATGGCTGGGAAGCGTTCTATCTTTTCTCTATTGTTGCCTCTGTTCCCGGTATTATTTTGCTGATGATCGCTAAAAATACACTCACTTATACGCAAAAAACTGGCGAATTTTTACAACGAACATTATTTATTAAACAATACCGTTTAGCGATTTATGGTTTACTCTTTGCCGTATTACTATTTTTGTGTAGCTTAATATTACTTATTATTAATTCGTTACCAAATTTAGAGATGTTTCAGTCAGTTGATTTTATACAATCTATTAATAGTGAATTATTAAGCGAGCTTACTTCTACACTCTTCTTATATGGTGTCATCATTGGCGCCGTTAGCTTAATTATCGGGACTATTTTAGATTACTTGGCACTGAAAAAAACAGCTAATTAAGTTGCCTCAATCAATCATCTATTCAAGGACAGCCTAGGCTGTCCTTTTTCTATGTTATCTCTTTATGCTCAAACAGAAAATAATAGGTGATATAACAAATTATCTAAACAGTCTGACTTTTACTGATTTACCTTTAATTTTACCTTGTTGAAGGCTTTTCCATACCTGTTTAGCAATGGACTGTTTTACCGCTACATAGGCATGAGTTGGATGGATATTTATCTTACCAATATCTTCTCCACTAAAACCTAAATCTCCAGTTAATGCACCAAGGATGTCCCCTGGACGCATTTTTGCTTTTTTACCGCCATCAATACATAGTGTTGCCATTGTCGCAACCAATGGTGTGATTGATAAACCTGAAGGGGCTGATTGCCAATCCAGTTTTATATTCAACATTTCTTCCAGAGCATTGGCGCGAGGGATCTCTTCTGGTGCGCAAAAACTAATCGCTAAACCACTTTCTCCCGCTCTGGCTGTTCGTCCAATTCGATGTATATGAACTTCCGGATCGTGTGATAATTCATAATTAATCACCATTTCTAGCGCTTTGATATCTAAGCCTCGCGCAGCGACATCTGTGGCGACTAACACTCGACAGCTACCATTAGCAAAACGGATCAATGTTTGGTCGCGCTCTTTTTGCTCCATATCGCCATGTAACGCAAGGACACTTTGGTTGCTTTCGGTCAAAGCTTCATACACATCTTGGCAATCTCTTTTGGTATTACAAAATACCACACAAGAATTAGGTTGATGATGACTCAAAAGCTTTTGTAATAATCCCAATTTGCCATAACGGGAGATCTCATAAAATTGTTGTTCAACCGCTGGCAATTCATCCGGTGAATTAATCTCAATAGTGACAGGATCTTGTTGAATTTTTCGACTAATTTTAGCGATTTCATCCGGCCAAGTTGCAGAAAAGAGCAAAGTTTGACGTTGTGCCGACATTTGAGAAATGATGTCGCTAATATCATCAAAAAATCCCATATCCAGCATTCTATCTGCCTCATCAAGTACCAATGTTTTTACATCAGCAAGTGTGACAGTCTGCTTGTTTAAATGATCTAATAAACGCCCCGGAGTCGCGACAATAATATGAGCAGCATGAATTAATGAATCCCGTTGAATGCTAAAAGGCACCCCACCACACAGAGTCAGAATTTTAATGTTAGGCAGAAAACGAGCCAGTCGACGTAACTCATTAGCGACTTGATCAGCTAATTCTCGAGTTGGACATAATACTAATGATTGAGTATTAAATTGTTTTGCATCAATACGTTGCAATAAACCTAAACCAAAAGCTGCTGTTTTGCCACTTCCGGTTTTTGCTTGGGCTCGAACATCTTTCCCGGCAAGAATAGCAGGTAAAGACGCTTCTTGGACGGGAGTCATCGTTAAATAGCCAAGCTCATTAAGATTAGTAAGTTGCTCAGCAGGAAGTGCATGAAGATCAGCAAATGAGGTCACAATAAAATTCCGAATTAATAAGAAAAAAACAGTTATCTGCCATGATACTATCCCTTTTTTATGGTGTCGTGAGATATTTCGCCTCACCTTCGTCATTTCTGTTAATTAAAACTTATTGCCATCATTATTCTTCTTCTCTCACTCTATATTCTTTTCATTAACATACCAAAATAATAAAAACAAACTAATCAATACTAAACTTCCGATAAAGAAAACCCAGATCAATATTCTAGAATGTGATCATATTTTAGATACAAAACACTATAAAAAAACACTTTATAAATTATAGTATCAAAACAAACAGTGAGAATAATTCACACCACAAACAATACAACAGAAAAACTAATTATACATTATGATAAGAAAATCAATTTTATTGTTTATTACAACAACATGCACTTTACCTGCACAGGCTAATTATCTCGGTGGATTTGCTAATATCAGTATCAATTATCTTGACTGGACGACACATACCACCCATAAAACAGGCCAAACTTCCCATAAAGATGATTTTGCTTATTTAGAACTTGAAGGGGGAGCCCACTTTTCATGGGGTGAGTTTTATGGCTTTTTTGACTTAGAAAATCCTTTTAATAATCGACAAACACAGCCCGGCGATAATCAGCGCTATACCGTCAAAGGAACTAGTCGTATTTATTTAGCTGACAGTGGATTAAACCTTTATGGCCATGTATATGGTACTTGGTCACTGCCCGGAAAAGAATATGGCGGTAATTTCCATGAGGTTAATACACTTTATGGTATTGGGTATAACACACAATTAGCAGATATCTGGTTTAAACCTTTTATAGCTTTACATTATGTCGATCAAACTTATTATTCAGGAAATAATGGCTATGTGGTTGGTTGGGTTGCCGGTTACGATTTTAACCTGGTAAATCAAAAATTTAGCATCACAAATTGGCATGAGATGGAGTTTGATCGTAATAAACGTTATGGCAATGGCGGAAAAAATGGCTTTAATGGAGCTGTCGCTATTTGGTGGCACCCCACGGCTTCCATTACTACAGGCATTCAATACCGCTATGCTTATAAAAAGTTAGGAGAAAACTTTTTACAAGATGGTGTGATCTATAGCTTAAAATATAACTTCTGATGGCTAATTGTTAATTTTTGTGACAGCGAATCACTTTTTATTCGCTGTTTGTCATTTTTAGCAGTTAATAAAAAAATTTCTTCTATAATAGAAATATTCAACAAACAATCAATCTGCGATATAAAAAATCATATAGCGATTAAATAAAGATACGAAACATCAAGATAAAACGAAATTTGCTTTCTAATACTCCTCAGACCTGTACTGTGTTTACTTTTTAGACAAAAAACGTTTTCTTACACTTTTTGCTGTAATTTTTTTTGTAAAAATATGTATTTATTTTAAAAACATGCTACTTTATGAAATTATAGTTAATTCACAATAATTAAATTAACATTTATTTAATAGTTTAATTACTTGTGATCACATTAACACAAAAGACTAACCAATCACTTACTTACCATTACAATTGTTTACACTGTCGCAACCTTACCGTAAAATGTCCTTACTGATACTGATGAAACAACAATAGAACCTTTATCATTTGGGTCGTTGGATGAGACTTATGAAATACATAAAAAGTATTGGGACACTCTCGCTATTAGCAGCCGCTGTTCTTTTAAGTGGTTGCGATATGGCGTTAATGAATCCCAAAGGCGCTATCGGCGCTGAGCAAAAAACATTAATCCTCATTGCGCTTGGTTTAATGTTGATTGTTGTGATACCGGTAATTCTGATGGTGATTGTTTTCGCTTATCGCTACCGTGAATCCAATACTAAAGCAACTTATCGCCCTAATTGGGCTCACTCAAATAAAATTGAGCTTGTCGTGTGGACCGTGCCGATTATCATTATCGTGATATTGGCAACCATCACATGGAAAACAACCCATGAACTTGATCCCTATAAACCACTAGTTTCAGATGAGAAACCGGTTACCATTGAAGTGGTTTCAATGGACTGGAAATGGTTGTTTATCTATCCAGAACAAGGTATTGCAACCGTTAACGAACTGGCTTTCCCAACCAATGTTCCTGTTAATTTCAAAATTACCTCTGATTCTGTCATGAACTCATTCTTTATCCCGCGCTTAGGTGGACAAATCTATGCCATGGCTGGAATGCAAACCAAACTTCACTTAATTGCTAATGAACCAGGTGAATACCAAGGTATGTCAGCAAGTTATAGCGGACACGGTTTCTCTGACATGAAGTTTACCGCCATTGCGACACCTGATCGTGCAGGCTTTGATGCATGGGTTGCAAAAGTAAAACAGTCATCAGATACGTTAAATACCACCGCTGCATTTGATGAACTTGCTAAACCAAGCCAGAAAAATCCAGTGACCTACTATTCAAGCGTGAAGCCGATGTTATTCCAAGAGACCATCTCTAAATTTGGTCATACAGGTCATGGCGCTCACACCGGTAGCAATCAGACTGAACACTCTGATGCAACAATGAATATGAACATGAGCCACGCGGCACATGCAGGAGCAGAGGAATAAAGTCATGTTCGGAAAATTAACTCTCGATGCAATCCCGCTACAAGAACCCATTGTTGTCGTAACCCTAATCGGCATCATTCTTGGCGGTCTTGCTGTTGTTGGCGCTTTAACCTATTTCCGTAAGTGGAAATGGCTATGGAGCGAATGGTTAACCAGTGTTGACCATAAAAAAATTGGTATTATGTATATCATCGTTGCAATGGTCATGATGTTCCGTGGCTTTGCCGATGCCATTATGATGAGAAGCCAACAGGCACTCGCCTCAGCGGGTGAAGCTGGTTTCTTACCACCTCATCACTACGATCAGATTTTTACCGCACACGGCGTTATCATGATTTTCTTCATGGCAACACCTTTCGTTGTCGGTCTGATGAACCTTGTTGTACCTTTACAAATTGGTGCGCGTGATGTGGCATTCCCATTCCTAAACTCACTGAGTTTCTGGTTCTTTGTCGTCGGTGTACTGCTTATCAATATCTCTTTAGGTATTGGTGAATTCGCACAAACAGGTTGGTTAGCTTACCCACCACTTTCGGGCTTGGAGTACAATCCTGGGGTCGGGGTCGACTATTGGATATGGAGTTTACAGATATCCGGTATTGGTACGCTTCTAACGGGGGTTAACTTCTTCGCCACTATCCTGCGTATGCGTGCACCAGGCATGACAATGATGAAAATGCCAGTGTTCTCATGGGCTGCATTATGTACTAACGTACTGATTATCGCTGCATTCCCAATTTTAACCGTCACTATCACACTACTGACGTTAGACCGCTATCTTGGTACACACTTCTTTACCAATGATATGGGCGGTAACATGATGATGTACATCAACCTTGTTTGGGCTTGGGGTCATCCAGAAGTTTATATTCTTATTCTGCCAGTCTTTGGTGTGTTCTCTGAAGTTACCGCGACGTTCTCTAAAAAACGTCTATTCGGTTATACCTCTTTAGTCGGTGCGACCGTTGTTATCACCGTCTTATCATTTATCGTTTGGTTACACCACTTCTTTACCATGGGCTCAGGTGCCAACGTTAATGCCTTCTTCGGTATAGCCACCATGATCATCGCTATACCCACAGGGGTTAAAATCTTTAACTGGCTGTTTACCATGTATCAGGGCCGTATCGAGTATAAAAGCCCTATGCTATGGACAATCGGTTTCTTAGTCACCTTCTCAGTAGGGGGGATGACTGGGGTACTATTAGCGGTTCCTGGCGCAAACTTTGTATTACATAACAGCTTGTTCTTAATCGCTCACTTCCACAACGTCATTATCGGTGGTGTGGTGTTCGGTTGTTTTGCTGGTATGACTTACTGGTTCCCTAAAGCATTTGGCTTCACGCTTAATGAAAAATGGGGTATCCGCGCATTCTGGTTCTGGTTTATCGGTTTCTTTATGGCCTTTATGCCACTGTATATCCTTGGCTTTATGGGTATGACTCGCCGTTTAAGCCAAAATATCAACCCAGAATTCCACCCAATGCTGATGGTTGCTGCTGGTGGTGCCGCTCTGATTGCTCTTGGTATTGTTTGCCAAGTTATCCAAATTTACGTCAGTATCCGCGACCGCCACTTAAACCGTGATTTAACAGGTGATCCATGGGGTGGACGTACTCTGGAATGGTCAATTTCTTCTCCTGCACCTTTCTATAACTTTGCCGTTGAACCGCAAGTAAAAGCTCGTGATGAGTGGTGGGATCAGAAAGAAAAAGGTACTGCTTATCAGCGCCCTGCAAAATATGAACCTATCCATATGCCAAAAAATACCGCAGCAGGCGTCATTATCTCTGCATTTAGCTTAGTGTTTGGCTTTGCCATGATCTGGCATATCTGGTGGTTAGCGATTGTTGGTTTCGCAGGAATGATAGTCACTTGGATCGCGAAAAGCTTCGATACAGATGTTGATTACTATGTCCAAGTACCTGAAATTGAAACCATCGAGAATAAGCATTATGAAGAACTGAAAAAAGCAGGTGTGAAATAATGTCAACTCAAACTTTAAATAACGCAAACGCCCATGAGCATCATGGGCACCACGATGCAGGAGCGACGAAAGTTTTCGGCTTCTGGATCTATCTAATGAGCGACCTTATCCTGTTTGCCAGCTTATTCGCCACTTATGCGGTGCTTGTTAACGGGATTGCTGATGGTCCTTCAGGTAAAGAAATCTTTAGCCTGCCTTTTGTTTTAGTTGAAACCTTCTTACTACTGTTTAGTAGTATCACTTTTGGTTTCGCCATGCTTAGCATGAATAAAGGTAGTGTTAGCCAAGTCAATCTGTGGCTATTCGTTACCTTCTTATTCGGTTTAGGCTTCGTGGTAATGGAAGTGTATGAGTTCCATGAACTTATCGCTGAAGGTTATGGCCCAGATCGCAGTGCATTCTTATCGGCATTCTTTGCCTTAGTATCAACACACGGTCTGCACGTAACAGCGGGATTAGTTTGGATTATTATTATGATGATCCAAGTATCACGCCGTGGTTTAACTGATGTTAATCGCACCCGTTTAAGTTGCTTAAGCCTGTTCTGGCACTTCCTTGATGTTGTCTGGATCTGTGTGTTCACCGTAGTTTATCTGATGGGAGCGATGTAATGAGTCATCCAAATACTTCTCCTTCAGGCGCAAGCCACGGCAGCATGAAGTCCTATCTGATTGGCTTTATTCTGTCCGTTATCCTCACCGTGATCCCATTTTGGATGGTGATGGAAGGAACAGCTACAACCTCAACTATCTTATGGACAGTCGTTGGTATGGCCGTCGTACAGATTGTTGTTCATTTAGTCTGTTTCTTACATATGAACACGTCCTCAGAAGAGCGCTGGAACGTTATCGCATTCCTATTCACCTTGTTGATTATCGGCATTGTTGTGATTGGCTCACTGTGGATTATGTACAACCTGAACATCAATATGATGATGGATTAAGAGTTGTCGCTATGATTAAGCAATACCTACAAGTCACCAAACCAGGAATTATTTTCGGAAATTTAATTTCTGTGATAGGTGGTTTCCTTCTCGCCTCAAAAGGCGAGATTGACTACCCCCTATTTTTCGCGACTCTACTTGGGGTGTCTCTGGTCGTTGCTTCTGGTTGTGTTTTTAACAACTATATTGACCGTGATATTGACCGTATCATGGAAAGAACGAAGAATCGTCCATTAGTTCAAGGATTAATCGACCCGCAAATTAGCCTTATTTATGCCTCAGTATTAGGTATTGCAGGTGTTGTGCTGCTCTATGTAGCAGCCAACCCACTTGCAATGTTTATCGCTGTATTCGGCTTTATTATTTATGTTGGGGTATATAGCCTCTATATGAAACGTAAATCTGTTTATGGCACACTGATCGGTAGTTTATCAGGCTCTGCACCACCAGTAATCGGCTACTGTGCTGTTAGCGGTGAATTTGATGCGGGTGCAGCAATTTTATTACTTATCTTTAGTTTGTGGCAAATGCCTCACTCTTATGCCATTGCGATTTTCCGTTTTAAAGACTACCAAGCAGCCAATATCCCCGTATTACCTGTTATTAAAGGGATCTCAGTCGCTAAGCGCCATATTATTCTCTATATTCTGGCCTTTATGGTTGCAACGCTGATGCTAACTTTAGTGGGATATGCAGGGTATAAATACCTGATTGTTGCCTCTGCAGTCAGTATCTGGTGGTTGGGCATGGCATTATCTGGTTATAAAGCAACCAATGATAAAGTGTGGGCAAGAAAATTATTTATATTTTCTATCATTGCCATTACATCATTAAGTGTAATGATGTCTGTTGATCCCACCAGTTCAACAGAAACGGTTCTCGCTTATCTGAGATAATGTAATTTCAATTGCAAAAAATGCTAATGCCAGTCAATCATGACTGGCATTTTTAGTTTAAATATCATATTCAGCCTTATCAGTACAATTTCGTCTTTTTTTGTATCCCATTTATTGATTAACCTCGTGACAAAATACTATTACAATGAGGTATCAGTAATACGAGGTAATCCATGAATGATAATAAAATGACTCCATTAGAGCGCAAAGCGACATGGGGACTAGGAGCTGTTTTCTCTCTTCGCATGCTTGGCATGTTTATGGTACTTCCCGTTTTAACCACCTACGGACTGCAACTACAACATGCGACAGAATCGCTAATTGGATTAGCTATTGGTATTTATGGATTAACTCAAGCAATCTTCCAAATTCCTTTTGGATTTTTCTCAGACAAATTTGGCCGAAAATCAATGATTGTTTTCGGCTTAATTATTTTTATTGTTGGTAGCCTTATTGCTGCTTTAAGTGACAGCATTTATGGCATTATCATCGGGCGAGCATTACAAGGTGCTGGAGCTATATCTGCCGCAGTGATGGCTCTGTTATCTGATCTGACCCGCGAACAAAATAGAACCAAAGCAATGGCCTTTATTGGCATTAGCTTTGGTATTACGTTTGCCTTAGCCCTTGTTTTAGGGCCAATACTCACACATATTTTTGGCTTACAAGGTCTATTTTGGGGCATTGCCCTACTCGCTTTCGGCGGGATTATGATCACCCTCATTACCGTACCGAATAGCGAACATCATATACTTAATCGAGAATCAAGTTTTGTACGAGGAAGTGTCAAAAAAGTTTTATTTGATGCGCAATTATTAAAGCTTAATGTCGGGATTTTTTCACTACACACTTTATTGATGGCCGCTTTTGTCGCACTTCCTTTGATCATGCATAATGCCGGATTAGTTAATGAGAAACATTGGGTTGTCTATCTAGTCACTATGCTGATTGCCTTTATTTCAGTATTACCCTTTATTATCTATGCAGAAAAAAAACGTAAAATGAAACAAGTGTTCTTACTGTGTATCTTTCTGCTGATTATTGCTCAAGCTATTTTTATGATTTCAGGAACTAGCTTGTGGCTAATTATTTTAGGTATTCAGATATTCTTTATTGGTTTTAATATTATGGAGGCACTGCTACCTTCATTAATTAGTAAAGAAGCACCGGCAGGTTATAAAGGCACGGCAATGGGGATTTATTCCACCAGCCAATTTCTAGGTGTAGCATTAGGTGGTATTTTAGGTGGATGGCTCTACCAACATTACGATGCTCAAGCAGTCTTTGCTGGATGTTTATTGATTGGCTTAGTTTGGTTTGCCATTAGCTTAACATTACGTCAACCACCTTATGTTAGTAGCTTACGTATAGAATTGCCGGCACATTTATCAAATGCTCAACAACAACAATTAGAGCAGAAATTTAAGCAACAACCTGGTGTTAATGAAGTGGTAATTATGGCACAAGAACAAAGTGCTTATATCAAAGTGGATACCAAGCAGACACCAAGAGCGACATTAGAATCGTTAGTACTCGGCGTTTAAACCTCATATACCCTGTAAATGCGCTGAATAAACCAAACAGCGCATTTTTTTATACTTTCGTCATTAATCACGAAAATTGGTAAATTGGAAAGGCTGACCTAATTCACCCTCTCTAACTAATTTCATCACAGCTTGCAAATCATCACGTGATTTACCTGTTACTCGTACTTGCTCACCTTGGATCTGTGCTTGTACTTTTAATTTGCTGTCTTTGATCATTTTAACGATTTTTTTCGCTAAAGGAGTATCAATACCTTGTTTTAAGGTCGCTTCTACACTGTATGTTTTTCCGCTGTGAGTCATCTCTTCAGGGATATTTAAAACAGCACCATCAATCCCTCTTTTTGCCATTTTCTCACGCAGAATATCTAATAACTGCTGCACCTGAAATTCAGATACACTAGTTGTTTTTACTGACTCAGTTTTTTCGTTTAATTCAAAACTTGCTTCAACATTACGAAAATCCCAACGAGTAGTCAGTTCACGTTGTGCGTTCTCTACCGCATTGCGCACTTCATGCAAGTCAACTTCAGATACGATATCAAAAGATGGCATTCGTTCTTCCTCAATAAATAAAAACAACCTGAATAATAGCTGTTTTTCACTCAGCAAAAAAGCCATACTCATGTCATTACTCTTGACTTTCCATATAACAAAGCAGAGATAGCTTCAGCAAGTGAAGATAAACGATGTTATAATTTGATATAGCTCTCAATTTGCATTGATAAAATTACCGAACTGTTAATAATATTAGGTTAATGTTAGATGAATAATATGGAGCGCCTGTTTACCATTTAGCAGGAGAAAAATGATGAAAATAACCGTATTAGGATGTGGTTCAATTGGTAAACTTTGGATTGCAGGATTAACGCAACAAGCCCATGAAGTACAAGGATGGTTAAGAATACCTCAACCTGATTTTGACGTTAACGTTGACTCCATTAATGGTATCCCATTTCAACAACGCATTATAGCCAACCAAAAAACATGGCTACAACACAGTGAGTTACTGCTTGTTTGCTTAAAGTCTTGGCAAGTTTCAGACGCGGTTAATGCACTTATCCCTCACCTCTCTGCTGATTGCCCGATTTTACTGATCCATAATGGTATGGGAACACTAGATGAGCTCACCCTACCTGAAACACCGACTAAAAGAGCGATATTACAAGGTATAATCACTCATGGTGCTTATCAACAAGATCAAAAAGTGCTCCATACAGCAGAAGGGATCACCCACATTGGCCCACTAAATACAACAGCACGTCAATACGGTTATTTAGCTGAAATTTTACATCAAGCTTTACCGGATGTAGCTTGGCACAATGATATTCATACTATTAGCTGGCTAAAATTAGCCGTAAATTGTGTTATCAACCCTTTAACGGTGTTTTATCAATGTCGCAATGGCGATTTATTAAAATACCCTGAGCATATCCAGAAAGTCTGTGATGAAGTTTATCAGGTAATGGAGCGAGAAGGTGTTATACCTACCTCTAGATCACATTTACATGGTTATATTATCGATACCATAGAGCAAACTGCTAATAATTACTCATCTATGTATCAAGATGTGAAATATCAACGCCATACCGAAATCGATTATATTACAGGCTATCTATTACGTAGGGCATCAGAGCAAGGACTCGTGTTACCCGAAAATAAGCGACTTTTTCAATTTATAAAACAGAAGGAAGGCAATTATGACCATATCCGCACTCATCTGTCTAGCTAATGGTAGTGAAGAAACAGAGGTTGTTACCACCGCTGATTTACTCGTTAGAGCTGGAATTAAGGTCATACTTGCTAGTGCTGAAGATGATGTTGATGACTTAGTGATCACCTGCTCACGAGGGATCAAATTAATTGCTGATGTCCCATTAGTTCGTGTTGTTGATCACCATTATGATGCCATTATTTTACCCGGAGGATTAATAGGTGCAGAAACCTTACGAGATAGTCCTCTTGTTGTTGAAAAAGTACGCCGCATGCACAGTGAAAATAGACTAGTTGCCGCTATTTGTGCAGCTCCTGCGATCATCTTAGAGTCTCATAACCTCTTTCCAATAGGCAATATGACAGGTTTCCCCGGCTTAAAAGATAAAATCGAACCTAAAAAATGGGTTGATTATCGGGTTTACTTTGACGAAAGAGTCAATCTGATTACTAGCCAAGCCCCTGCTACCACTATAGATTTCGCACTTAAAATTATTGAGCGCCTAAAAGGTAAAGCAGTTGCAGCTGATGTCGCTAAACAACTTGTATTACCACCAGGTATTTATAATTATCAAGATGAATTTACTGGGTTTGGGGATAGGTAAATACCATATATAGGATCTCTTACTTAACACCTAATCTTATTAATAAACATATTATTTAATAGTTATAAATCTATTTTTAAGACTTATTTCAATGTTTGTTTCTTGTTTTTGATTTCAAAAAACATACTAACAGGTTAAAATGTAAAATAACTTCTGGAGGATAAGGCATAATGAAAACTCTCCAATATCACAAGAACTTACCCAAACTTGTTACTTTAATTTCTATGGGATTAGCCTCAGTGCCAGCAGAAAGCTTCAAACATAACCAACTATCATTTACACCGGATATCCAATATTCTTTCAGTTCAGCGCAATTTAACCAATTCGTTGCTATCCCTATTGATGAAGCTACTGAAAAAATGAATATTTTAGCCGAATCAATTAATAAACATTTAATTCATTTAAAAGAGAAATGGATAAATCCTCCTCATTATTTTATTAATGAAGATGATTATTATCAAATAAACAAAAGTATAAAACGTTTAGATAATTCTTTAACTGATATCAAAAATATTCTTCTTTCATTACCAAAGAGTGATACACAAAAAAAACAAAGTGTACTCTTATTTGGTCGTTCTTTAGCTCATTATCGGAGTGTATTAACAGAGTTTATTTCATTTATAGAACAAACTCATCAACCATCAAAAACAACTAATAAGAAACCTAATATAATAAGTGCTGATATGCAAAGATTAATACAAACAGAGCATAAAAAGTTAGGTCTAAGTAAACCTAAATTTAATAACCATTAATAAATATGATCGAAATTTCAATACATCCTGATATTGAAAATAAAACTATTGCTAATGAATACGCTAAATTATTAAAACTTTGGAAAGAAAAAAAAGTATTATCTTGTTATTTAGGTGCTGATGGTAAATGGGAAAATAGTGCGAAATTATGTCAATCTCTCATTTCTAAAATACATATTAGAATACCTAATGAACCTAAGTGGCATGAAAATATGCCTCAAATACAAAGAAAATCAAATCATTACTTAGTTTATTGTCAACATTGGCTTTACCCAAATAGATATCAAATTATTGCTATTATGTCACCTAATGCACACGAGTTAGCAAAAACATCATTCCTAGCAGAGTTGGAAAAAAGGGCTGAAGAATTTCAAAATAATTTTTAATAAACACTGTATTTTAATATATCCCCCCAAAATCATATTAGCATCCTAATTATTGGGGGGGGTATCTCTATTATATTATTAATACGACTTTCATAAAAAATAACTATATTACTTCTTACGATACACTTTTACGTTATTAAAGCCTTGTTCACGTAAATATAGTGCTTGTAAACGACTCATCATACCTCGCTCACAATAGAGCAAATAAGTTTTGCTGTTATCTAAATCACCAAATTGTGTACTTAATTTATAAAATGGTAATTCTTTAACATCTACACCCTCTAATTTTAGAGGTGAGTTTTCTTGTTCTTCTGGAGAGCGGATATCCAGTACAACGTCATTCGTTGCAAACTCAGAGACCATTTCAACTTCTGTTACTTGCTGTACCGTCTCTTCAGCAATACGGCGAATATCCATATTCTTAGCATTTTCAACAACACTATCGAGAATAGAAAAATCAAATTTTTCTTCTTCAGCTTCGATTTTGGCTTTAACCGCTTTTACTGTAGGATTCTTGGAGATAACACCACAAAACTCTGGCATAGTACGAGCAAAATCTTCCGTACCAATTTGGCGAGCGATATTAATGATATTTTCTTTATCGTGTGTGATAAGAGGACGCAGAATTAAGGTATCCGTCGCATTATCAATTAAACGTAGATTGGTTAATGTTTGGCTAGAAACCTGCCCTAATGCTTCACCTGTTACAATAGCTTGTACGCCATAACGTTCAGCAACACGAGATGCCGCACGCACCATCATACGTTTCAGAACAACCCCCATCTGGCCATCATCAATTTTCTCTAAAATTTCTGCCACAACGGGTTCAAAATCAACGGCAACAAAATGTACTTTATGAGAGCGTCCAAAGCGGTTCCAAAGATAATGTGCAACTTGTTTAACGCCAATTTCGTGGGCTGAACCACCAAGATTAAAAAAGCAGTAATGAACACGACTACCGCGGCGCATCAACATATAACTTGATACACCAGAATCATAACCACCAGAGATAAGTGATAATACATCTTCTTGTGTACCAATAGGGAAACCACCAATACCTTCATAGCGAGCATTAACTAGGATCAGCTTATCATCTTCAATTTCTAGATTAATGGTCACATCCGGACGAGTTAATTTTACTTTTGCACTTTCAACGTGTTGGTTAAAACCACCACCCACATAACGCTCTACTTCATTAGAAGTAAAACTGTGTTTACCACGGCGTTTAGCTCTTACGCAAAACGTTTTGTTTTCAACTAAATGACCAAAGGCAGCAAAGGTCTGTTCAAAAATATTATGTAAATCGGTATAGCTATGCTCTTCAACTTGTAAAAAGTGATGAATACCTGGGATACGAGTTAGCGCATCACACACCGCTTCGCTTTTACTTTCGTCTTTACTGACAACCACAATGTTGTCCCAGTGGCGAACAACCGTGATATCATCACCTAATGTACTTAATACATTGCGAATATTACTGGTCAGAATTTTGATAAAACGTATACGAACAGATTGGCTTTTGATCGTGATTTCGGGGAATAATTTAATAATAAACTTCATAGTCAATGGTCATAGGTTATTAAGTAGAGACATAAACTACAGTGATATTAATTGACTGGAGTTTATAAAAGTCACAAAGTATATCACCAATATTTAGGCCTCACCCGCAAAAATCGCTGACTGAATAAGAAATTTTCTTCTCAATTGTAGTAAGATGATCACTATTATTCAGCTAACATGCTTTATCATCAAAAATATTATGGCTAAAAAAACGACATCAATTAACCAAGACACCACGCAAACTCCAAGTTTTGAAGCTTCGATGCAAGAACTTGAGCAAATAGTTAACCGCTTAGAATCAGGTGAATTACCTTTAGAAGAGGCCCTTAATGAGTTCGAACATGGTGTTCGTTTAGCTCGTGTGGGACAAAAAACATTACAAGATGCTGAACAACGTGTTCGCATCTTACTCAAAGAGGATGATGACGCTACACCTGATGATTTTATCCAAGAGGCTGAATAATTGAGTAACGCAACTTTATGTACGGATGCGTTCCGTCAAAAATTACATTCTGCACATCAGCGTGTTGATGAAGCACTCAACCAAGCGCTACAAACGTTGCCTTTTTCTGATATGCCACTCAGCCAAGCAATGCGCTACGGAGCACTCTTGGGGGGGAAACGTTTACGCCCATTTCTCGTTTATGCGGTAGGAGAAATGTTTAACGTACCTGTTGCTAATCTTGATGTGCCAGCAGCCGCTATTGAGTGCATTCATGCATATTCACTGATCCATGACGACTTACCGGCAATGGACAATGATGATTTACGTCGAGGAAAACCCACTTGTCATATTGAGTTTGGCGAAGCCAATGCCATTTTAGCGGGTGATGCATTACAAACCTTGGCCTTTGAAATTTTAGCCAAAAATGCGATGCCTGATGTCGCCATTGCCGATCGCGTAGCCATGATTGCTGAATTAGCCACAGCCAGTGGTTTAGCGGGTATGTGTGGTGGACAGGCACTTGATCTTGATGCCGAAGATAAATCAATTGATCTTGTCGCTCTTGAGAAAATTCATTTACATAAAACAGGTGCATTAATTCGTGCAGCGGTTCGCCTAGGGGCACTTAGCGCAGGGCAAAAAGGGCACGATGTGTTACCTGCACTGGATAAATATGCCCACTCTATAGGCTTGGCTTTCCAAGTTCAGGATGACATTTTAGATGTTATTGGGAGCACTGAAGAGACTGGAAAGCGACAGGGAAGTGATCAAGAAGCTGGAAAAAGTACTTATCCGGCTCTACTTGGTTTAGCACAAGCACAAAAGAAAGCACAGGAATTGTATAACGAAGCATTGGATGCCTTAGCGTTTCTTGAACAATACGAGTACGATACCTCTACGCTAAAACAATTAGCGAATTTTATCGTAGAACGGAAAAACTAATAAAAAATAAAAAGAGCAGCTTACCTGCTCTTTCCCTATTACAAGTCATTAATTAATAGGCATCACATGAGCATTGATATCGAAAAATATCCCACATTGGCGTTGGTTGAAACACCCGAAGATTTACGCCTATTACCAAAAGAGAGTTTACCTAAACTCTGTGATGAGCTAAGGCTATATCTTCTTAACAGTGTCAGCCGCTCAAGTGGTCACTTCGCCTCAGGTTTAGGTGCTATTGAGTTAACGGTTGCGCTTCATTACGTTTATAAAACTCCCTTTGACAATCTGATTTGGGATGTGGGCCATCAGGCTTATCCTCATAAAATATTAACGGGTCGTCGTGATCGCATTGATACTATTCGTCAAAAAAACGGCTTACATCCCTTCCCTTGGCGTGATGAGAGTGAATATGACAAACTCTGTGTTGGTCATTCATCCACCTCTATCAGTGCTGGACTGGGTATGGCTGTTGCTGCAGAGCAAGAAAACCTAGGCAGAAAGACTGTTTGTGTGATTGGTGACGGTGCAATTACGGCAGGAATGGCATTTGAAGCCATGAATCATGCCGGTGATATTAATCCAGATATGCTAGTGGTACTTAACGATAATGAAATGTCGATTTCAGAAAATGTCGGGGCACTAAATAACCACCTTGCACAACTTCTATCTGGCAAACTGTATACCACGCTACGTGAAGGTGGCAAAAAAGTCTTTTCTGGTATTCCCCCAATTAAAGAATTACTGAAAAAGACAGAAGAACATATTAAAGGCATGGTTGTGCCCGGCACCATGTTTGAAGAGTTAGGTTTTAACTATATTGGTCCAGTTGATGGTCACGATGTTATTGCTTTAGTACAAACGCTCACGAATATGCGCGATCTAAAAGGGCCGCAACTTTTACATATTATGACCAAAAAAGGTCGGGGTTACGCTCCCGCAGAGCAAGATCCAATCAGTTGGCATGCGGTACCTAAATTTGATCCAAAGACAGGTACTTTACCTAAAAGCCCGAATGCACGCCCGACGTTTTCAAAAATTTTTGGGGACTGGTTATGTGAAGAAGCTGCCACTGATGAAAAGTTAATGGCAATCACCCCTGCTATGCGTGAAGGCTCTGGTATGGTGCGCTTTTCTAAAGAGTACCCCGCACAATACTTTGATGTCGCAATTGCGGAGCAACACGCCGTCACCTTCGCTGCTGGATTAGCTATTGGTGGTTATAAGCCGATCGTGGCTATTTACTCTACCTTCTTACAACGCGCTTATGATCAAGTGATCCACGATGTGGCTATCCAAAAACTCCCGGTACTCTTTGCTATCGATCGTGGTGGCATTGTTGGTGCGGATGGTCAGACCCACCAAGGAGCTTTTGATCTCTCTTTCTTACGCTGTATCCCTAATATGATTATTATGGCACCTAGCGATGAAAATGAGTGTCGCCAAATGTTGCACACAGGTTACCATTATCAAGAAGGGCCTGTCGCTGTACGTTATCCTAGAGGATCAGGGGTTGGTGCGCCATTACAACCGCTGAGCGAACTTCCTATAGGAAAAGGTATTATTCGTCGCCAAGGTAAAAGTATTGCAATTTTAAACTTCGGAACCTTATTACCCGAAGCCTTAGATGTTGCAGAAAAACTGGATGCAACAGTTGCAGATATGCGCTTTATCAAACCACTAGATAAAGAACTGATCCTTTCCCTTGCCAAACAACACGACATACTGGTCACCTTAGAAGAAAATGCCATTATGGGTGGCGCAGGTAGCGGCGTTAACGAGTTATTAATGCAAGAGCGTTGTTTAGTGCCCGTACTCAATTTAGGGTTACCTGATCTTTTTGTGCCACAAGGTGGACAAGAAGAGATCAGAGCCGATTTAGGACTTGATGCAACAGGCATTGAAAAATCGATTAAAGCTTATCAGGCTCATTCTTTGAGCTAATATTTCAAAAGTCTCTCTTGCTTGTAAAGCCGGAGAGACTATTGATAAGGTTAATAAATTCTGACTTTATTTTCTTGTAAAAACTGCCCTTATTTCTTTTCTTTTTTAATTATTTTCAAATCTTGTTAAAGATCACTTTTTAATGAAATTAACTGTAATTTATCAATTTTAAAATTGAATCCATTCAGCGTTAATTGATTCAATCAGTTAGATTTTTCCTTTTTTCTTTCCTTTAACGAAACGTTTCGATCACCTTCACAATATAAATAAATCCAACTTGTTTTCCTATTTTCATTTCCTACTATGTAGAACAGCGAAACGTTTCGCTGAGGAGGCAAAGATGAAAAAAGGTGTATTACTTAATAGTTCAATTTCTAGCGTAATTGCACGTTTAGGGCATACTGACAAAATAACGATTGCAGATGCTGGATTACCCATACCCTCCTCTGTTGAGCGTATCGATCTTGCTTTAACTCAGGGGATCCCTGACTTTATGTCAGTGTTACAAACGATCACCCATGAAATGCAAGTCGAAGCCGTTATGCTTGCCATAGAAATTAAAAATATAAACCCACTTCTTTTTAGTGAGATAACCCGTTATTTGCATTTATTAGAACAACAACAAAAAAAACCTATCGAGATCATTTATGTCACTCATGAAGAATTTAAAACACAACTTCCAGATAATAAAGCGGTGATAAGAACAGGTGAATGCTCTCCTTATGCCAATATCGTGCTGTTTTCTGGTGTGACTTTCTGAGGCCAATATGGAAGCATTACTTGAATTAAAAAATATTGATAAATCATTTCCAGGCGTAAAAGCATTATCTGGTGCGACGTTACGAATTTATCCTGGCCGAGTGATGGCACTTGTTGGTGAAAATGGCGCAGGTAAATCCACACTAATGAAAGTGCTAACAGGTATCTACCAAAAAGACGCAGGTGAAATTATTTATCAAGGGGAACGTTGCTCTTTTAATGGTCCTAAGTCTTCTCAAGAAGCCGGAATAGGTATTATCCATCAAGAACTCAATCTTATCCCTGAATTAACCATTGCAGAAAATATCTTTTTAGGTCGCGAGTTTACCCGTGCATTTGGTGCTATTGATTGGAAAAAAATGTATGCAGAAGCGGATAAATTACTTGTTCGCTTAAACCTTCCTTATCGCAGTCATCGCTTAGTTTCTGAATTATCCATTGGTGATCAGCAAATGGTTGAAATTGCCAAAGTACTCAGTTTTGGCTCTAAAGTGATTATTATGGATGAACCGACAGATGCATTGACAGACACCGAAACTCGCTCTCTGTTTAGTGTGATAACTGAATTAAGAAATCAAGGTTGTGGCATTGTCTATATCTCACATCGATTAAAAGAAATTTTTGATATTTGTGATGATGTCACTGTGTTGCGCGATGGTCAATTTATTGGCGAAAAGCCCGTTTCTTCATTACAAGAAGAGACACTTATTGAAATGATGGTAGGCCGTAAATTAGAAGATCAATACCCTCGCATCCATATTCCTGCAGGAAAAACTAAACTTAATGTCTCTCACTTAAGTGGTGCAGATATACATGATGTCAGCTTCTCCCTATATGAAAATGAAATTTTAGGTATTTCAGGGTTAATGGGCGCAGGCCGTACTGAATTAATGAAAATGATTTACGGTGCATTGCCAAAAACACAAGGTAGCGTGGCGTTAGAAGGTAAAATTTGTCAGATCAAAAAGCCTGCAGATGCACTTGCCCAAGGTATTGTTTATATCTCTGAAGACAGAAAACGCGATGGTTTAGTGCTAGGTATGTCAGTAAAAGAGAATATGTCACTGACGGCGCTACCTTATTTTAGTCGCACTATGGGGATCTTAAATCATAAAGAAGAGCAATTAACTGTCAGTGACTTTATTAAATTGTTCAACATAAAAACCCCGTCCATCAATCAGATCATTGGTTTTTTATCAGGCGGTAATCAGCAAAAAGTCGCTATTGCTCGCGGACTAATGACTCGTCCTAAAGTGCTTATTCTTGATGAGCCTACCCGCGGTGTCGATGTGGGGGCGAAAAAAGAGATTTACCAATTAATTAATAAGTTTAAACAAGAGGGATTAAGCATCATTTTGATCTCTTCAGAAATGCCAGAGGTAATGGGAATGAGTGACCGCATTTTAGTTATGCATGAAGGTCGTATCAGCGGTGAGTTTTCTGCCAATAATGTCACACAAGAGATGCTAATGGCGGCGGCTGTTGGTAAACAATATGGTGCTACAGTAGGAGTTTGAGATGAGTACAAAATCAATACCAGCGTCAAAACGATGGTTCTCTAAGGCTTGGTTATTAGAACAAAAATCACTCATTGCCTTATTGTTGCTTATTGTCGTGGTTTCAACACTCAGCCCGAATTTTTTTACCTTAAATAATATTTTTAACATTCTACAACAAACCTCTGTTAACGCAATTATGGCTGTAGGTATGACATTAGTCATTTTAACCTCTGGTATCGATTTATCGGTAGGTTCATTACTCGCTTTAACCGGTGCTGTTGCTGCTTCTATGGTAGGGGCTGATGTTAATGCGTTAGTGGCTGTTGTCGGTGCTTTAGCATTAGGAGCCGCTATTGGTGGCGTTACAGGTGTCATTATCGCTAAAGGTAAAGTGCAGGCATTTATTGCCACATTAGTGATGATGCTGTTATTGCGTGGTGTCACGCGTGTTTATACTGATGGCAGTCCAATAAATACAGGATTTAGCGATAATGCCGACCTGTTTAGCTGGTTTGGTATTGGACGCCCCTTTGGGATCCCCACCCCTATTTGGCTGATGATGATTGTCTTTTTAAGCGCGTGGTATGTATTGCATCACACACGCTTGGGTCGCTATATCTATGCCCTTGGAGGAAACGAAGCAGCAACCCGTTTATCTGGTATTAGTGTCGATAAAATCAAAATTATTGTTTATGCGCTTTGCGGTTTATTAGCGGCCCTTGCCAGTGTCATTGAAGTTGCTCGTCTTTCTTCCGCCCAACCAATGGCTGGCAATGGTTATGAACTGGATGCTATCGCCGCTGTCGTCTTAGGTGGTACCAGTCTTGCTGGCGGTAAAGGACGCATAATGGGCACACTTATTGGTGCGTTAATTTTAGGCTTTCTCAATAATGCACTCAATTTATTAGGCATATCATCCAATTATCAAATGATAGTCAAAGCTGTTGTCATCTTACTTGCCGTGCTGGTTGATAACAAAAAATAATACGCTTTCTCTTAATCCGAACCCCGACAGGAATATATTATGAAACTAAAAAAAATAGCAACGCTTCTCTCAGTGGTTGCTCTAAGCGCTACCATAAGTGCCAATGCATTAGCAAAAGAGTCTATCGCCCTCGTTATTTCAACGCTCAATAATCCTTTCTTTGTCACCATGAAAGACAGTGCACAAAAAGAGGCGGATAAATTAGGTTATGACTTAGTCGTACTTGATTCAATGGATAATCCAGCCAAAGAATTGGCAAATGTGCAGGACTTAACCGTAAAAGGCACCCGTTTAATGCTCATTAATCCAACGGATTCTGATGCTGTAGGTAATGCCGTGTTAATGGCAAATAAAGCTAAAATTCCTGTAGTAACCCTAGATAGAGTAGCCAATAAAGGTGAGGTTGTTAGCCATGTTGCTTCTGATAACCGCCTAGGAGGAAAAATGGCGGGAGATTATATTGCGGAAAAAGTGGGTAATGATGCCAAAGTGATCCAACTAGAAGGGATCGCCGGAACCTCCGCTTCTCGTGAGCGTGGAGAAGGCTTTAAACAAGCTGTTGATGCTCACAAACTTAATATATTAGCAAGCCAACCTGCTGACTTTGACCGTACTAAAGGCCTTAATGTTATGCAAAATCTATTAACCGCTAATCCTTCAGTGCAAGCGGTATTTGCTCAAAACGATGAAATGGCATTAGGGGCATTGCGTGCATTACAAACAGCAGGTCGTACCGATGTCTTAGTCGTTGGCTTTGATGGCACAAATGATGGCATTAAAGCGGTTAACCGAGGTGTTTTAGGTGCGACTATTGCACAACGCCCCGATCAAATTGGTATTATTGGTATTCAAACCGCTGATAAAATTCTGAAAGGGGAAAAAGTGGCTCCCACTATTCCTGTTGAGCTTGAGTTAGTCACTCAAAAATAATCACCCATCTAACCACGTAGTACTTTCGCTGCGTGGTTAGTTTCGTTATAAACTAGGTTTTCAAAGGATAAAAGGCTATGACAACTCCCCGCCTTGCTGTTTTAGGTAGCATCAACGTTGACCATATTATGAATATTGCACAATTTCCCAAGCCCGGAGAAACCGTGATTGGTCATGACTATAAAATAGCATTTGGTGGTAAAGGGGCAAATCAAGCCGTCGCTTGTGGACGTAGTGGTGCCGATATCACGTTTATAGCCTGTGTGGGAGATGATGCTATTGGTCGCGAAATCATCGCTCAATTAAAAACAGATAATATTGATACTGATGCAATTCGTATTATTCCCAAGACACCTACAGGTGTAGCAATGATCCTAGTTAATGAACAAGGCGAAAATGTCATTAGCATTGTTGCCGGAGCAAATAGTGCTCTCACTCCAAGCCATTTGCATCAGTATCGTCATATTATTGAACAAGCAGATGCTTTATTAATGCAATTAGAATCCCCTCTAGACACTGTCTTTGAGGCAGCAAAACAAGCCAAAGCACATCAAACAAAAGTGATTTTAAATCCCGCTCCTGCACAGCCGTTATCTGATGAATTTCTGAGTTTTATTGATATTATTACGCCAAATGAGACAGAAGCCGAAATATTAACTGGTATTTCTGTGCATGATGAAGTGGGTGCAGCTAAAGCGGCTAATATTTTGCACAGTAAAGGCATAAAACACGTTTTAATCACTTTAGGCAGTCGTGGCGTATGGTTTAGTGAACAAGGCACCGGTATGATCATTCCCGGTTTTCGTGTTGAAGCAGTTGATACTATTGCCGCAGGTGATACCTTTAACGGTGCATTTGTTACAGCGATATTAGAAGGTAAATCAGCTCATGATGCGATCCGTTTCGCCCATGCAGCCGCGGCAATTGCAGTGACACGTCATGGCGCGCAATCCTCCGTCCCTTGGCGTGATGAAATTAAGTCATTTTTAGCAGAGCGAGCATAATATTTTGGCAACAATGAAAGATGTCGCCCGTTTAGCGGGTGTTTCAACATCCACCGTTTCCCATGTTATCAATAACAATCGTTATGTGAGTGAAGGTATCCGCGCAAAGGTTAATCATGCAATAGCAACCTTAAATTACGCCCCTTCAGCATTAGCTCGTAGTTTAAAAATGAACTGCACACGTACCATAGGGATGTTAGTTACCGCCAGTAATAACCCCTTTTATGCTGAAGTCGTTCGAGGTGTTGAACGAAGTTGCTATGAACAAGGCTATAGCCTCATTTTATGCAACACCGAAGGCGACTATGAGCGCATGGATACTAGCCTTGAAACCTTGCTACAAAAGCGTGTCGATGGGCTGTTATTAATGTGTACTGAAGCCCGCGCACCATCAAGTGAAGTATTAAATCGTTATCCACGGTTACCCATGGTGATGATGGATTGGTCTCCATTTGAATACAGTAGCGATATTATTCAAGATAACTCCCTATTAGGGGGAGAATTAGCCACGAATTATTTAATTGAAAAAGGTTTTACTGACATCGCCTGTATTGCGGGTCCCCAAGATAAACTTCCCGCTAAACATCGCCTACAAGGCTACTATAATGCGATGCAACAAGCTGGGTTACCCATTCGTAAAGAGCTAGTTTTAACCAGTGATTTTGAGTTTGCAGGTGGCTTTAGTGCAATGCAAACACTGCTCTCACTCCCTATACAACCACAGGCCGTATTTACCTGTAATGATGCAATGGCGGTCGGTGCTTACCAAGCGATTTATCAAAAAGGACTACGTGTACCTGATGATATTTCTATCGTCGGTTATGATGACATCGATTTAGCCTCTTATATGATCCCCCCTTTAACGACTATTCATCAACCCAAAGATGAATTGGGCAAACTTGCTGTAAGCCAATTATTACGTCGTATGGAAGATATTGAAGCACAAGCCAATCTATTAGTGTTAACACCCAAACTGATTGAACGAGGCTCGGTGATAGCTCATAGGAAATAATCTTTTACATTAATAGGTTAATAGGTTGTGTATATATTTCACACAACCTATTTGGTATCCTATAAAAACTGCTATATGGCAGTTTTTATAGGAGCTATTACTATGATCCAGTATGGCAAAGTATTTATGAGCAATAGAACACAAAATGTTCGATTACCCGCTGAGACTCGATTTCCGGATGATGTAAAAGAAGTTTTTGTTCGCGTCAAAGGCAAAGAGAGAATAATCACACCTATACAAAATGCATGGGATAGCTTTTTCTTATCAGAAAAGTCTGTAACAGATGATTTCTTATCTGAAAGGCCTGATCAAGCCACAAGTGAAAGAGGATCCTTTGATGATTAAATACCTATTAGATACAAATTATTGTTATATTCACTATTAAACGCAAGCCTGAGTTTTTATTACCAAAATTCAACCAACATGCTGAACAATTAGCTATTTCTACAATTACACTCGCTGAGCTCATTTTTGGTGCTGAAAAAAGTGTAAATCCAGCCAAAAACTTAGCTACGGTTAACGACTTTGTTTCTCGACTGACTGTTTTATCTTACGATGACTTAGCAGCTTTTCATTATGGAGACATTAGAGCAACACTAGAAAAACAGGGAAAACACGTTGGTGATAACCACTTACATATAGCCGCACATACTAGAAGTAAGGGGCTAATAGTCGTTACCAATAATACTCGAGAATTTGAAAGAGTTGATGGTTTAAGAATTGAGGATTGGACCGTTATTAACTCAGACCCCCAAACTGATTGAACGAGGCCGGTGATAAATTTTATAAAATAACAACAAGAAGATTAACACTATTATTACTGATACTCTCTTTTAAAGAGAGAGTAGTTATTTTATCTAAGTTAACAAAATAAAGCATTATAAAATCAATAAGTTAATTTATATTTTTAAATGATATTATTTCTTATTATTTTGTGTATTACCTCCTATATTTAATCTACTTTTTCTCATCTTTTATCCAATAATCCATGAAAGATGCAAAACTCTATCAGATCTATTATACTCTTATTCTTTCGCATTATCTGTGGCAATACTATTTTTGGTCATTTGGGTCATCATATTAGACTTTTTACGCTGAAACGATAATGTGTCCTTTTGTTTATCGGGCAAGTGTTATCCTCTTTGTGACGATTAATCACTTCCCATTTTGAAAAAATTTGAGAGTATTATTATGTCATTACCTTCTTGTCCTAAATGCAACTCAGAGTATACCTATGAAGATGGGGCAATGTATGTCTGCCCTGAATGTGCCCACGAATGGAACGATGCTGAGCCAACAACTGATAGCGATGAGCTGATTGTTAAAGATGCCCATGGTAATTTATTAGCCGATGGGGATTCAGTGACAGTCATTAAAGATCTAAAAGTAAAAGGTAGCTCAACGCCACTCAAAATTGGTACAAAAGTTAAAGGGATACGTTTAGTGGAAGGCGATCATAATATTGATTGTAAAATTGATGGCTTTGGGCAAATGAAATTAAAATCTGAATTTGTGAAGAAAAGCTAATCTTGAATTATCATTAAAATGATTAATAACATTATTTTGATTTCAGAGGCGCTCATTAAGCGCCTTTTGTTTATAGCGATATGATTTATTTATTATCACCAAAGTGATCAAACCCTTTCAGATTAGGGTGCACTTCTTTACCTTCACGTAAATAACGTATACCTTCTGCAATTGGCATAATTTGCCCTATGCAATGAAAGTCAGCTCCCGTATGGGCTAAAGCAATATCTAAAGCCCCACGATTTATTTCAGGCACGGTAAAGCATAGTTCATAGTCTTCGCCACCACTTAATGCCCAAACTTCAGCTTGCTCTTTACTCACCTGTGATTTCATTGCCGCAGAATAAGGCAACGCATCTAAGTTAATACGAGCACCACAACCACTTGCCGTTAAAATATGGTTTAGATCTGAAATAAGACCATCAGAAATATCAATAGCAGCACTTGCTAAAGATCTTAATGCTTGCCCCTGTAAAAGACGAGGCTGCGGACGCAAATGCCTAGTAATAAAATAGTCTCGGCTTTCTGGTTGACTAGGTTGTAATCTATTTTGTAAAACCGCGAGTCCTGCCGCGCTATCACCTAAAAAGCCTGTAACATAAATCCAGTCACCAATTTTTGCCCCTGAGCGTAATAGTGCCATACCTTGAGGAACTAAACCTTGTATTGTGATGGTTAAGCTCAATGGCCCTTTGGTTGTATCCCCACCAATCAATTGAATAGAATAATACTCTGCTAATGCAAATAGAGAGCGACTAAAGGCCTCAAGCCAATCATTATCGACTTTTGGCAATGTTAAAGCTAATGAGGCCCAAGCAGGATCTGCCCCCACCGCGGCTAAATCACTAATATTAACCGCTAATGCTTTATACGCTAAATCTTCAGGGGAAATGGTTGGTAGGAAGTGTATTCCACTGACTAAGGTATCAGTACTAATTGCCACTTGTTGCTTTTCAGGTACAGTCAATATTGCACAGTCATCCCCAATTCCCGTACTCACATCTTTGCGTTTAACTGGCTGAGAAGTGAAATATTGTTTAATGAGGGAGAATTCACCACAAGGCATTATCAATTTCCTATGAAGCAATGCTTATTAAATAAAAGGCCGGAGTAACCGGCCTTGGATTATTAATTTACCATAGAGGAAACGTGAAGAACGTTATTTTTTACGTACAGTTGGTGCAGCTTTATCTAACACGCCATTGACAAATTTATGGCTGTCATCAGCACCAAACACCTTAGCCAATTCAATCGCTTCGTTAATGGCTACTTTATAAGGAACATCTTCACGGAAGCTGAGTTCAAACATAGCTAAACGTAAAATCGCTTTTTCAACTTGGCCTAGCTCTTCCAGTTGACGTGATAAATAAGGCTCCATCGCCTTATCTAAACGTGCTGCATTGATTGCAACACCCACTAAAAGCTCACGGAAATAAGCAATATCTACACCTTGGGTATCCTGCTCGGATAAAAACTCCAATTCCACATCCGCGATGTCATTTCCGGATAATTGCCATGAGTAGATAGCTTGTACAGCACACTCACGAGCACGACGACGAGCAGCAGGTTTCACAAAATTCCCCTTTAGTTAAAACAGATGATTAGCCTTTAATGGCTTTAAGTACATTGATCATTTCAAGTGCTGTCATTGCAGCTTCAGCACCTTTATTGCCCGCTTTAGTACCAGCTCGTTCAATTGCCTGCTCAATGCTTTCAGTAGTTAATACACCAAAAGTCACAGGGATCTCACTTTGCATTGCAACATGAGAAAGGCCAGAGCTGCATTCGCCAGCAACGTATTCAAAATGTGCGGTTCCACCACGGATAACAGTGCCTAACGCGATAACTGCATCATATTTGTCGCTTTCTGCTAATGCTTTTACAGTTAATGGCAACTCATAAGCGCCAGGAACCCAAACGACGGTAATATTTTCTGAGGAAACTTGTCCGATACGCTCAAGTGCATCAACGGCACCTTCTAACAAGCTATCATTAATAAAATTATTAAAACGGGCAATTGCAATCGCTACACGTGCGTTTGGCGCCGCGACAACACCTTTGATTACGTTCATAGGTTACCTTTTTCTCCTATCCGCGGGGCGCGGATTTTATCACATTCTTTCCTTTACTGCGCTCAGTTTTATGATAACACAGCAAAGGAGCCAAAAATCCTTGATAAATCAAGGTAGTTAGTTGGCTGATAACAATGTCGTAACGACAGGGAATAACACACACGGCGCTATTTTACTACAAATAGCGCCATAGACACACATATTTGCATCTATTAATAACGAGGTTTTAAACAAACGCGGATATCAGGGCCGATTTGTTGAAGAGAATCTATTGTAAATTCAGGAGCTTCAGATAATGACGACAGTGGTGAAATGGATAATAAACCTCGAGCATCATTGCCTAAAATTTTCGGAGCAATATAAATGATAAGCTCATCAACAAGACCAAGCTCTAATAGTGCGCCAGCAAAATGTGCGCCACTTTCAACCCATACACTATTAATATTGCGTTTACCTAACTGCATCATTAATAACACTAAATCGACACTACTATTTTTGCCATTAGTAGGAAGCAAAATTTCTGAGACATCACCTTGCCAAGCTTCTTGCTGAGAGTGAGTCCGAGCAAGCAAGCACTCACCTGCAAGTTGTGTAATTTTATAGTCGGGAGTTACCCTATTTTGGCTATCGGTAATAATACGAATAGGCTGGCGCAATGACTCTAGTGGATAAATCGCTTTTATCTCATCGGATAATGCTTCCCAACGCACATTCATTGCAGGATCATCGGCTAAAACAGTGGCACTCGTTGTTAAAATAGCACTAGCTTGCGCGCGAAAGTTTTGCACATCTTGTCGCGAAGCTTTAGAGGTTATCCATTGACTTTCCCCTGATGCTAATGCCGTTTTACCGTCTAAAGAGGCGGCCAGTTTTAATTGGATATAAGGAAACCCTGTTCTCATACGTTTAAAAAAGCCGATATTCAATTTTTCAGCTTCTTTCATTAATACGCCATGAGAAACATCAATACCTGCAGCGACTAATTTATGTAAACCACGTCCTGCCACTTGAGGATTGGGATCTTGCATTGCAGCAACAACACGTTTTACCCCGGCGTTGATTAAAGCATCAGCACAAGGAGGCGTTTTACCAAAGTGGCTACATGGCTCAAGCGTAACATAGACGGTAGCACCTTTGGCATTTTCACCCGCCATATTTAATGCATTCACTTCGGCATGTGGACCACCTGCATGATGGTGATAACCTTCACCTATAATCTTCCCTTCTTTCACAATCACGCATCCCACATTTGGGTTAGGTGATGTTGTAAAACGTCCTAATGCAGCTAACTCTATCGCTCGACGCATATAGGTTTCATCATTAGCCGGCTCATTGCCCGTAGGATTGTTGCTGTTGTTAATTGTCATCATAGATTTATTATTTATCGTTATTTTCAAATAGTCGTGTGAAGCGAATGATTAATCTTGTAATTTTGCAATTTCTTCGCCAAAATCGCGCACATCTTCAAAACTGCGATAAACCGAAGCAAAACGGATATAAGCAACTTTATCCAGTTTCTTTAGTTGTTCCATAACAAAATTACCGATCTGTTTGGAAGGTATCTCTCTTTCGCCCGTTGCCCTTAATTGTGATTTGATATGATTAATGGCAGCTTCAACATCATCAGAACTCACAGGACGTTTTTCTAATGCTTTGAGCATTCCTCTACGTAGCTTTTCTTCATCAAAAGGCTCACGGATTTCATCACTTTTCACAACACGAGGCATCACAAGCTCTGCGACTTCAAAGGTAGTAAAGCGCTCATGGCAAACAAGGCATTGACGACGACGGCGCACTTGTGAGCCATCACCAACAAGTCTCGAATCAATTACTTTGGTATCTACGGCTGTGCAAAATGGACAATGCATAGTTATTCCTACTGTTGACAAAACTCCTAAACAGTGTACCTGTTCAGTGAACAAAAAACACCCTGTCAGTCATTAACTGGCAGGGTGTTTGCGATGTTTATGTCAGAAAAACGCTCTATTAAGGTAAGAGTGTTGTCTGATCTGCACCCTCTTTTTCCACTTTTTGAACAATCAGGTGTTCGCGTTTCATGCCCATTTTCAGTGCTAATGCAGAAGCCACATAAATAGATGAAACAGTACCGAATGAAACACCGATTAACATCACTAAAGAGAAGCCTTTAAGCATTGAACCACCAAAGATATAGAGCATCAACACAACTAATAATGTTGTTGCTGATGTCATGATGGTACGGCTTAATGTCTGTGTTAGTGAAACGTTCATGATCTCATAAGAGGTACCACGACGAATTTTACGGAAATTCTCACGAATACGATCTGATACCACGATACTATCGTTCAAGGAATAACCGATAACAGACATCAATGACGCGACAATGGTTAAATCAACCTCAATTTGGAAGAGTGATAAAATACCCAAAGTGATCACCACGTCATGGGCAAGTGAAATAACAGCCCCTAATGCTAGACGCCACTCAAAACGGAATCCAACATAGATCAGAATACAGATAAGTGCAGAAAGTAACGCCATTGCCCCTGTTTGAGCCAATTCACTCCCGACACTTGGCCCAACAAATTCAATACGTTTGACTGTTGCATCATTATCAATTTCAACATTGATAATATCGATGACTTTCTTACCTAATTCTTGACCAGCCTGTCCTTCAACAGGAGGCATACGCACCATAATATCGCGGCTGCTACCAAAGTTTTGTAACAGAGGATCTTTATAGCCGGCGGCTGCCAAGCTATCACGCATTTTATCTAGATCGGCCGGTTGACTGAGATTGATCTCAATAACCGTTCCTCCAGTAAAATCTAATCCCCAGTTAAATCCTTTCACGGAAATGATAGCGATAGATGCTACCAAAAGCAGAAACGAAATAGTAAAGGCGACGTTGTCCCAACGCATAAAGTCAATGACTTTACGACCATGGTTTAATTGTTCAACAGTATAATCCTGTGCCACAACGTGCTCCTTAAATAGACAGTTTCTTGATGCGTTTACCGCCATACAGCAGGTTTACAATCGCACGTGTACCCACAATAGCGGTAAACATGGATGTCGCAACCCCGATAGCAGTTGTGATAGCAAACCCTTTAATGGAGCCAGTACCGACTGCATAAAGGATCACGGCAGTAATTAACGTGGTTAAGTTCGCATCAATAATACTGGAGAAGGCACCTTTATAACCTTCATGGATAGCTTGTTGTACTGAGCGACCATTACGTAACTCTTCTTTAATACGCTCGTTGATCAGTACGTTAGCATCGACCGCAACCGCAAGGGTTAAGACAATACCCGCAATACCAGGCATGGTTAACGTTGCACCGGGTAATAATGACATGACCCCCACAATTAACACCAAGTTTGCTAATAGCGCCGTACTCGCGATCACACCAAATTTACGATAATAAATAATCATAAAGGCAACAGAGGCTATCAGACCCCATAAACAAGCTTCTAAACCTTGAGTTATGTTCTGAAGACCTAATGTTGGCCCAATGGTTCTCTCTTCAACGATTTGAATAGGTGCAATCAATGCCCCAGCACGTAATAACAGAGATAATTGACGTGCTTCATTCGCATTAGAGATACCAGTAATGCGGAAGTTATTACCTAAACGGGTTTGAATATTAGCCACGTTAATAACTTCTTCATTTTTTACCAAAATTGCGCGATCATTTTCATCACGTTTACCGCTGTCTTTATACTCTACAAAAAGAGTAGCCATCGGTTTACCGACGTTATCTTTGGTAAAGTTAGACATAATAGAGCCACCAGCACTATCAAGTGAAATACTTACTTGAGGCTGGCCGTACTCATCGGCTTGTGACGTTGAATCGGTAATATGGTCACCCGTCAATACAACACGTTTATAAAGAATGGTTGGTCTACCATCTCGAGTGTATTTCACTTCTGAGTCACCCGGGATGCGTCCTGTTTCTAAGGCTGAAGGATCAACATTAGTATTCACTAAACGGAATTCTAATGTTGCTGTTGCACCTAGGATTTCTTTCGCACGAGCCGTATCTTGAATACCCGGTAATTCAACAACAATGCGGTCAGCACCTTGGCGTTGAACTAACGGCTCAGCAACCCCTAATTGGTTGACACGGTTACGTAGGATGGTGATATTTTGTTGTACCGCATAAGTACGCGCATCACGTAAACGCTCGTCGGTAAAAATAGCTTTTAACGAGTTATTATCCCCATTTCTAAAAATGAGATCTTGGTTACGACGCGCAAGATAATCTGATGCTTTAGAACGGTCATCAGCGTTGCGGAAACGGATTTCAACACCATAATTATCCGTTTTGCGGATAGAAGAATATGGAATGCCTTCGTCACGTAATAAAGTACGTAAACTATCAACATTTTGTTCTTGAAGTTTACCTAACGCGGTTTCCATATCAACTTCCATTAAGAAGTGAACACCACCACGTAAGTCTAACCCTAATTTCATCGGCTCACCGCCAATGGCTTCTAACCATTTTGGCGTAGCTGGTGCAAGGTTAAGTGCAACAACGAACTTGTCACCTAACGCAGGTAACAACGCTTCACGGGCACGTAACTGAATGTCAGGGTTACTGAAACGAGCCAAAATCGCACCATTTTCAAGGGCGATTGATTTCGCTTCAATTTTTTCTTTATCTAATAAAGATCGAACTTGATCCAGTGTTTGCTCATTGGCGGCGGTTCCCCGCGCGCCAGTGATTTGAACAGCCGGATCCTCACCATATAGGTTAGGAAGTGCGTAAAGCAGACCGATGAGGATAGCGAATATCAACATCAGATACTTCCACAAAGGATAACGGTTTAGCACGGCAGTTCCCTTTTCCCTTTGGGGAAATCAAATTAAATAGCTTTCATTGTGCCTTTTGGTAATACAGCGGCAACAAAGTCACGTTTGATAGTTACTTCAGTTGTTTCATTCAGAGCAACAACGATATAGCCGTTATCTGAAACTTTAACAACGCGGCCGATTAAACCACCAGTAGTTAACACTTCATCACCTTTACCGATAGATTCCATCAGTTTACGGTGTTCTTTAGTACGTTTTTGCTGAGGACGTAGGATCATAAAATAGAAAATTAAAATAAAGATCACTAACATCGGTAAAATAGACATAAAGCTTGCTTCAGGTGCTGCTTGTCCAGCAGAAGCAACAGCATCAGAAATGAAAAAACTCATTCACTTTTTCCTCATTGTTGTCGATATCGACGATACTCAAGTTATAAGCCCAATATCATACACAGAATTGGGCTTTCTCGTATACATTAATCGCACTTACTCGCACTGCTATTTAGCGGTGGAACTGGTTTACCAATACGTTCGTAGAACTCATGCACGAAATCTTCGAAACGTGACTCATCAATTGCTTGACGAATTTCAGCCATTAGACGCTGATAATAGCGTAAGTTATGGATGGTATTCAGCCTTGCACCTAAAATTTCGTTACAGCGATCAAGATGATGTAGGTAAGCGCGACTATAATTTTTACAGGTGTAGCAATCACAATGTTCATCCAGAGTTGATGTATCTGAACGATGTTTAGCATTACGAATTTTAATGACACCATTTGTTACAAACAGATGTCCATTACGTGCATTTCGTGTTGGCATCACACAGTCAAACATATCGATACCACGACGAACACCTTCAACTAAATCTTCAGGTTTACCTACACCCATTAAATAACGAGGTTTATCCGCAGGGATTTGTGGACAAACATGTTCTAAAATACGGTGCATATCTTCTTTAGGTTCACCAACAGCTAGGCCCCCAACAGCGTAACCGTCAAAGCCGATTTCCACTAGCCCTTTCACTGAGATATCACGTAAATCTTCGTAAACGCCGCCTTGAATAATACCGAATAATGCATTTTTGTTGTTTAATTCATCAAAGCGTTGACGACTACGTTTAGCCCAGCGTAATGACATCTCCATGGAATTTTTAGCATAATCCCAATCTGATGGATATGGCGTACACTCATCAAAGATCATCACAATATCTGATCCAAGATCGTACTGAATTTCCATTGATTTTTCTGGGCTTAAGAAAATCTTTTCACCATTAATTGGGTTACGGAAATGCACACCTTCTTCTTTAATTTTACGCATTGCGCCTAAACTAAAGACTTGGAAACCACCTGAATCGGTTAAAATTGGCCCTTTCCACTGCATAAAGTCATGCAAATCACCGTGTAATTTCATGATCTCTTGACCAGGACGTAACCATAAATGGAAAGTATTGCCTAAAAGGATTTGTGCACCTGTGGCTTCAACTTCTTCAGGTGTCATCCCTTTAACTGTACCGTATGTCCCTACAGGCATAAATGCAGGTGTTTCAACGACACCGCGTTCAAACTTAAGACGACCACGACGGGCATGACCATCTGTTTTATCTAATTCGTATTTCACTCATCCTCCAAGCATCAGAAAAACAGTCCAATGCATAATAAAAACAGCACATTCTAATCATTTGTTAGACGGCTGTATATGTTACATCAACAAAAGCTGTGCTTAGTCAAAGAGATCAAGCAGCAAAGTTGACATAACCGGTCATAAAATGAAAAAAAACGTTAAAAAATAGAATAAAGCCCTACTCTTCACCCACTTTTTCATTGATAGCTAAAGGATTACGCGTAATAAACATCGCATCACCATAACTGAAAAAACGATACTTCTGTTCAACCGCTACGTTATAAGCATTCATGGTATTTTTATAACCAGCAAATGCAGAAACCAGCATAATTAAGGTTGATTCTGGCAAATGGAAGTTAGTTATCAAAGCATCAATAATTTGATATTGGTAACCTGGATAAATAAAAATTTGCGTATCATCAAAAAAAGGAGCAATTAATGCATCTTTGGCTGCTTTAGCCGCACTCTCTAAAGAGCGAACAGACGTTGTACCCACGGCAATCACCCGATTACCTCGTGCCTTACAAGCGAGCACGGCATCTACCACCTCTTGAGGGACTTCAGCATACTCGGAATGCATAGTGTGTTCTTCGATATTATCCACACGAACAGGCTGGAAAGTACCAGCACCAACATGCAAAGTGACAAAGGCCATCTCAACGCCTTTGTTACGTAACGCTTCTAATAACGGCTCATCAAAATGCAATCCGGCTGTGGGTGCAGCTACTGCACCGGGACGCTCATTATAGACCGTTTGATAAAGCTCTTTATCGGATCTTTCATCTGGACGATCAATATAAGGAGGAAGAGGCATATGACCGATACTATTTAAAATAGTCAGCACATCTCTTTCATCATCAAAACGGATTTCAAATAGTGTATCATGGCGTGCAATCATGGTTGCTTGTACACTTTCGTCTTCCCCTAAAATCAGTGATGCGCCCTCTTTGGGTGATTTTGATGCACGAACATGGGCTAACACACGATGTTCATCTAGCATACGCTCCACTAATACTTCTATCTTGCCACCGGAGGCTTTACGACCATAAATACGCGCGGGGATCACTCTAGTATTATTAAATACAAGTAAATCACCGGCATTGAGTTTATCTAATACATCCGTAAAGACACCGTGAGATAAATTGCCCGTTTTCCCCTCTAGGGATAATAATCGGCACCCACTACGTTGGGGGTGAGGATAGTGAGCAATTAAGGACTCAGGCAGGTCAAATCTAAAATCGGATACACGCATAATTAAACGACTACTTTCATAAAAAACAGGCGCACTAGTCTAGTGCTGCATGTTAATCAGTGCAACAAAGAAGCACTTTTTTATTTAAAAAGCGCTATGATAGTACAATGAACTATCTTGCTCACTTACACCTCGCCTTTAGAGCGAAAAGCTCCTTATTAGGCAATATGATGGCGGACTATGTAAAAGGTACGCCGAGTAACGATTACAGCCAAGCGGTAATTGACGGCATTCGCATGCATAGGCGTATTGATGTGCTGACTGATACTCATCCATTAGTTAAACAAGCTCGACAACTTTTTCCGAATGAATACCGCCGCGTTGCACCCATTACTTTGGATATATTTTGGGATCATTTTCTCTCACTACATTGGGATAAATTTGAACCTGACATACCGCTCTTGGAATTTGTTACTTATGTGCGCAATACCATTGAACCGGATTTATGGCGAACTCCGGAAAAATTTCAAGAGCTCAATGAATATTTATGGCCCCAAGCGTGGTTGACTCGTTATGCTGATAAAACTTATATAGCACAGACGTTAAAAGGCATGGCAAAAAGAAGACCGCGTTTAAGTGCGCTTGCAGGCTCTTATATTGCACTAGAAACGCATTATAAAGAGTTAAGTGAGATTTTTTGGCAATTTTATCCACAATTGTTAGAAAAAGCACAACATCATCAGCTGGATGACTGATACATTAAGGCTCTTTTTATTCATCTGTTTGTCATGGTTAAACATTACATTGAATCGAGCAAACAGAGACTACGTCAATTTATCTTTTTATTGGTAACGATCCGTTAACAAGCGTAGTATTCATTTATAAAGTTGATTAGAATAGATAGTTATACAAGGAGTCATAAATAAGTCATTTTTGTTGTATAAAATTCATCGTTATAACCTATCAAATAGATTGTTCTGTATGATTTTATCAATAACGATTGATTATTTATGCTGTATACATCATTTAAAAACAGGGCATCACCCTAAATTTAAAAACAGGGTATCCCCTAAATTTACTCTAAATAGTTCGAGTGAACGCAGTCAACAACGCGACAACTTGAAATATGACGAGTATAAACTCTTTCAATTTACAGGAGTACATTATGGTTCTGGTTACTCGCAAAGCCCCAGATTTCACAGCAGCTGCTGTTTTAGGTAACGGTGAAATTGTTAATGATTTCAACCTGCATTCATTTATCAAAGGCAAACCTGCGGTTATTTTCTTCTGGCCAATGGACTTCACTTTTGTTTGCCCTTCAGAACTGATTGCATTTGATCACCGTTTTGAAGAGTTCCAAAAACGTGGTGTTGAAATCATCGGCGTTTCTATGGACTCAGAATTCGTACATAACGCATGGCGTAAAACAGCTATCGATGATGGCGGTATTGGTGAAGTAAGATACCCAATGGTTGCTGATATCAAACACGATATCATTAAAGCATACGGTATCGAACATCCAGAAGCGGGTGTTGCACTACGTGGTTCATTCCTGATCGACAAAGAAGGTGTCGTTCGTCACCAAGTGGTAAACGACCTGCCATTAGGCCGTAATATTGACGAAATGATCCGTATGGTTGATGCACTACAATTCCACGAAGAGCACGGTGATGTTTGCCCTGCACAATGGGAAAAAGGCCAAGAAGGTATGGGCGCATCTCCAGACGGTGTTGCTAAATATCTGAAAGCGAACTCAGGCAAACTGTAATATTCCAGTAAGCTAAACAAATATTTGCTAAAAGCCTGTGAAAACAGGCTTTTTTATTAATACTCCATCTATTCTTTTGTCTTTCAACTCAATTTATTAAGATTACTATTTGTACATAACATTATTATTTATTCGCTTAAAGATGATTTTGTGATCATCTCTTCAAAAAAAATTCTCGTCATTAATAACTTCTCTCTATACTTATTGTTACGTAATTGTTAACCACATTAATACTAGCGTATACACACCTACTTTCACTTATCTCTATTGAAACTAACCCACTGTTATTAATGGATATAATCATGATTACTATAAAAAAAAACGCACCTGCTGTTACTTACCACACTTTTTTCACCTGCACTCTATGCCGCCTATGAGCCAGCGGTTGAAGCACAACAAGGTATGGTGGTCTCTTCACAACATTTAGCCTCACAAGTAGGAAAAGATATTTTGCAAAAAGGAGGGAATGCCATTGATGCAGCTGTTGCTGTTGGCTATGCACAAGCTGTGGTAAATGCTTGTTGTGGAAATATTGGCGGTGGTGGTTTTATGACTATACACCTTGCTGATGGCACCAATACCTTTATTAATTTTCGAGAAACGGCGCCTACGGCAGCGTCTAAAAATATGTATTTAGATAAAGACGGTAACTTGATTAAAGAGGCAAGCCTATACGGCTATCTTGCCTCAGGGGTGCCAGGTACAGTGAAAGGACTTGATGCTGCATTAGAAAAATATGGCACACTTTCACGCCAAGAAGTGATGGCTCCCGCTATTAAACTCGCCAGAGAAGGCTATATTTTAACCCGTGCTGATACTGACGTATTAGACACCACCACAGAGCGATTTAAACAAGATCCTGAATCAGCAAAAATTTTCTTAAAGCCTGATGGAACACCATGGCAGCCTGGCGATCGTCTCATTCAAACGGACTTAGCTAATACGCTTGAACTTATCTCCAACCAAGGTGCTGATGCTTTCTATCAAGGGGAAATCCCTAAAAAAGTAGAACAAGCTTCAAAACAGCATAATGGGTTATTAACCAAAGAAGATTTTGCGAACTTCACTATTACCGAAACACCTCCCATTACCTGTACTTATCGAGGTTATGAATTTATCTCTGCTCCTCCTCCCAGTTCAGGAGGCGTCACTATTTGCCAAACACTGAATATTTTAGAAGGCTACGATCTGAAATCGATGGGTTTTAACTCTGCCGAATATGTTCACACGCTCACAGAAGCTATGCGTCATGCTTATATGGATAGAAACACCTTTCTTGGCGATCCGCAATTTATAAACAATCCAACAGAAAAGTTATTAAGTAAAGCCTACGCCGCAGAGCTTCGCCAACAAATTACACCGAATAAAGCCACCCCATCAGAAAAGGTACAACCCGGTATTGCACCTCATGAAAGCCCTGAAACCACACATTATTCGGTGATTGATAAAGATGGTAATGCCGTTTCAACCACTTACACCATCAATGGTCGTTTTGGTGCTGTCGTTATCGCCCCGGGGACTGGCTTTTTCCTCAATAATGAGATGGATGATTTTACAACTAAAGTTGGCGAGAAAAATCTTTATGGCTTAGTACAAGGTGAACGAAATAGTATTGCCCCATTAAAACGTCCACTATCCTCAATGAGTCCAACCATTGTGACTAAAGATGGCAAACCCTTTCTTGTATTAGGCTCACCGGGAGGCTCTCGTATTATCTCAATCACCTTACAAACGGCACTTAATATTATTGAGTTTGGTATGTCCCCCCAAGAAGCCGTCAATAGCCCTCGAATTCATCATCAATGGCTACCTGATGAGGTTTATTATGAACAACGAGGATTATCAAAAGATACCTTAGAAAAACTTTCTGCCATGGGATATAAAATGGTCGAACAAACGCCATGGGGCGCGGCTGAATTGATTATGGTCGGCCTTCCAGGAGAACAAGGAGTGATCCCTGCTTCGTCAGGTAATGATTCTGCTGTTTCAGGGGCGATACGCGAAGGTTATCTTTATGGTTCAAATGATGTTCGACGTCCAGCAGGTAAAGCCGTGGGCTACTAACCATAAAATCATATAATACCATTGGCAAAAGAAACCTTCTCTTTATTAGACAAGGTTTCTTTTTTTATGAAAATGATCTCGTCACTGTTTTACAATTTATTAATATCTTTTTTT